>JBFZES010000112.1:0-6232 GCA_041306725.1 Spirochaetaceae bacterium
CATAGCCGACGCCGGGCTCAAGCCCGAGGATATAGCCTACTATAACGCCCATGGCACGAGCACCCAGATGAACGACCCCATCGAGACCCTCATAGTCAAGAAGTCCTTCGTCGCCCACGCCAAAAAGATACGGGTATCTTCCACCAAGAGCATGACCGGCCACCTCATAGCGGCCGCCGGCACCGTCGAAGCCATCGTGTGCGCCCTGGCCATAAAGCACGGCTACTTTCCCCCCACGATAAACTTGGGCGAGGCGGACCCGGCCTGCGACCTCGACTACATACCGAACACAGGAGCCAAGGGCGTGATCAATGCCACGGCCAGCGCGTCCCTGGGTTTTGGTGGACACAACGCCTGTATCGTGTTAAAGAAATACGCATGAAAGCGGGAAAAGCAGCAATCGAGGGCTTTCTGCCCCACCGGGATCCCTTCCTCTTTATAGACGAAGTGGAGGTGATCGATGAGCATAACATCGTCGCCAAGCGGCTATGGAAGGGCGACGAATTCTTCTTCGCCGGCCACTTCCCCCACTACCCGGTCGTGCCCGGCGGTATACTGGTGGACACCATGGCCCAGGCCGGCGGCGTGGGCGTAAAGCTGCAGGGCATAAGCGCGGCGGGCACCTTCTTCCTGGCGGCCATCAACAACGTCAAGTTTCGCCGCCAGGTGCGCCCGGGCGACCTGTTCGAGATGAAGATACACAACCTTCGCGCCAGCGCGCGCCTTATCAAGCAGAAGGGCGTGGGCTACGTGAACGGCGAAGAAGCCGTAGAGGCCGACTGGCTCTGCATCGTAGGGGAGGAAACGGTATGATCGTAAAGCCTATGATACGCAGCATGATTTGCATAAACGCCCATCCGGCAGGCTGCGAGGCCATGGTGGACGATTGGGTGGAACGGGCCAGAGAGGCGCGTTCCTCGGTAGCCCAGGCTGCCAAGGCCTCGGGCAAGCCCCTGCCCAAGGCCGTGCTCGTGCTCGGCTGCTCCACCGGCTACGGCTTGGCCAGCCGCGTTACCGCGGCCTTCTGTGCGGGGGCCAAGACCATAGGCGTGTCGCTCGAGCGCGAGCCCAGCGACAAGAAGCCCGGCAGCCCCGGCTGGTACGATAACCGCGCCTTCGACCGGCAGGCCGCATCCCACGGCCTCTATAGCGCCACCTTCAATATGGACGCCTTTTCCGACGAAGCAAGGGCCGAAGTCATACGCCGCGCCCGCCTGGACGGCCTAGAGTTCGACCAGGTCATCTATTCCCTGGCCAGCCCCGTGCGCACCGACCCCAAGACCGGCGTCATGCACAAATCCTCGCTTAAGCCCCTGAGCAAGCCCTTCAGCGGCGTAAGCGTAGACGCCTTCACCGGGGAAATAAAGACCGTGAGCATAGAGCCAGCCACCGAAGAAGACGCCGCCGAGACCGTTAAGGTCATGGGGGGCGAGGACTGGGAACTCTGGATAAAGGCGCTCGCGGCCGCCGGCGTACTGGCCCGCGGCTGCGTTACCCTGGCCTATTCCTACATAGGCTCCGAGCATTCCTGGCCCATATACCGCTACGGCACCATAGGCCGAGCCAAGGAGCATCTGGAGCGCACCGCGCCCGCCCTCAATGCCGCGCTCAAGGACCTGGGCGGCAAGGCCTACGTATCGGTGAACAAGGCCTTGGTTACCCGCGCGAGCGCCGTCATACCGGTCATACCCCTTTACGTGGCCGCCCTCTTCAAGACCATGAAGGGCATGGGACTGCACGAAGACTGCCTGGACCAGATATTCAGGCTCTACCGCGACCGGCTGCTCGCGCAAGGCGCTCCGGCCGTGGACGAGGAAGGCCGCATACGCCTGGACGACTGGGAAATGCGCTTCGACGTGCAGGAAGAGACTACCCGCCGCATGCGCGAAGCCCAGGAAGGCAAGCTCGAGGAGGCCACCGATATGGAAGGCTTCCGCCGCGACTTCCTCCAGGCGCACGGCTTCGACCTGCCCGGCGTGGATTACGACGCCGACGTCAGCTACCTATAGCCGCGCGGGGCCGCCACCGCCCCGCCGGCCTGTTTACAGCGGACCTGCCGCCGCCATGCCGAATCCGTAGAGTCCCTAGGAGGTACACGCGCCGGAGTAAAACCCATTCCCTACGGATACGCCCCGTACAGCCATACGGGGAACCCGCTACAGGCGGGAGCCCGCCGACGCGACGGCGGGAATTGCGCCAGCTTTGGCGCAGGCTCTGCGAACATTCGGCATGGTGGTTTTTTCTTTTCTCTTGCCGGCGACGCGCCAGGCTTTCTTGGCCCCGCGGGTCGCTTGCACAGCAAGGCGCTTTCCCTGCATGCTTTGCGCTATGAACATGCTCATCATAGACGCGGGAGAGGACGGCTTCGAGCTCGCGGCGACGAGCCCTAAAGCCAGGCACATCGTTAAGATCCTTAAAAAAGGGCCCGGCGATGAACTATCCGCCGGCCGCACGGACGGCAGGGTGGGCATAGCCCGCATAGAAGCCCAGGATGGGCGCGCTTTGCGCCTGCGCTTCAGCGCGAATGGCGTAGCGGACGGCCTTTTGCCCATTACCCTGCTCCTAGGCTTCCCCCGCCCCATACAGGCAAAGCGCATACTCAAGGACCTTACGAGCCTCGGCGTGGCCCATATCATGCTCTGCGGCACCGAACTGGGGGAAAAATCCTATCAGGAGAGCGAGTTCTTCAAGAACGGCGACTACCGCGACGCCTTGATAGAAGGAGCCGAGCAGGCAGCCAATCCCCGGCTGCCGGAAGTGGGCAGCTACTGGACCCTCAAGCGCGCATTGGACGCCTTGGATGGGCGCTACGGCGCCGCGGACGGTCTGGGCGCGAGCCGCTGTTGCCTGGACCCCTACCGCGGCGAGCTTCCCTTAAGCGCCCTCGCCGCGCGGGCGCGCCGCCTGCCCCAGGAGGCTTTCATATTAGCCATAGGCAGCGAGCGCGGCTGGACGGACGCCGAGCTTGAGCTCTTAGCGGCGCGCGGCTTTGTCTTCGCCACGCTCGGCCTCCGCATACTCAAGAGCGAAACCGCCGCCGTAGCCGCCGTGGCCGTAAGCCTGGCCGGCCTGGGCCTGCTCTAGGCCATGCCCGTCGCAAGAAAAACGCCCCGCCCTCATTTCAATTACGGAAGCGAGACGCTACACTAATGCCTATGGACAACGCCTGTGACGACCCCGTGCGCGACGCGATCATGGATGTGCTTAAGCCGCTTAGCGGCCTGCTCGTGGCGCTCGACGGAGACGAGCGCATCCTCGGCGTACTGCCCGAAAAGAACCCCATACCCTATACGGCCGGCGAGGAGCTCGCGGGCTCTTCCCTGATAAAAGCCTTTAAAGCCGACTTCGTGCGCGTGTTCGACGGGCGGGAAGGCTGGGATGAGATAGGCTATTTCGTGGACGGCAAGGGCCTACGCCGCCCCTATCAGGTGCACCGCTTCAAGGCGCAGGCGAGCTCCTTCGCCCTGCTCTTTCCCCAGGCGTCCAGCTTCCTCATAGCCTCGCCCATAGCCGCGTACGGCTCGCTTGAGAACGCGCACGAAAAGACCCTGGCCAACCACGCGCTTGAACTCGAGACGATGAACCGCAAGCTTACGCGGCGCTCGCGCAGGCTTAAAAAGGCCATGGATATATTAGAGGCCAGGAACCAGCAGATCATCAGCGAAATGAACCTTGCCGTGGAGCTTCAGAAGAGCCTTTTGCCCAAGTCCTATCCCGATACCGACCTTATAAGCTTCACCCATCGCTATATACCCTTGGCCATGGTGGGCGGAGACTTCTTCGACATCATTAAGCTGTCCGAAGAGCGCATAGGCGTCATGGTGAGCGACGTATCGGGCCACGGCGTAGCGCCGGCCTTCATAACCGCCATGATACGGAGCTCCTTCGACTACCTCGTGCCCCTCGAAGAATCGCCGGGCAGGGTGATTACCAGGCTTAACCAGGAATTCTCCAAGATCATCGATACCGACCACTTCGTGTCGGCCTTTTACGCCATCTTCGACTTCGCCGCGATGCGCTGCCGCTACTGCAACGCGGGCCACCCGTCGCAGCTCATAGCCAAGCGCGACGGCGGCTTTCTCGAGCTGGCCCCGACCAATCCCATCATAGGCATGATAGACGACTACGCGTACGAGGATTGCGAAGTCGAATTCGGCTACGGGGACACGCTCTGCTTCTTCACCGACGGCGTGCTTGAAGCGCGCGACGCCGCGGGCGCGCTTTTCGGCACGGAAGGCATAGAGCGCGCCATAAGCGCATCCATGAACGGCTCCGCCGACGACATGGCCGACCGGCTCATCACCGACATTATCGAGTACATGAAGGATCCCTATTTTGAGGACGACGTGACGATACTGATAGGCCAGATCATGGACAGCCTCTAAGCGCGCCGGCCAGGCGAGTTTAAGCCGTATTTAGTTCCTCGAACCTTGTGTTCAGGAGGCCGAAGCCACTACAGGTAGGGCGGAATGCTAGCTGCCCCACGACGGTATGCGCGGCAGCGAGCCCAAACACAAGCTTCGAGGGACTAAGGACGGGTCAGGACGCGAAGGCCCGCACCCGAAGAGCGCCCAGCGCGTTCAACGCCTTTTCCATCAGGGCGAAGGCGCTGGGCGTGTAGAGCCCGGGCAGGTCGTCGGCGCCGTGCAGGAAGCGCCAGGTGTCGGGCTTCTTGTGCTTGGGATGCAGGGGCGACGCCCAGGGCGGCAGCCCGTCAGGGCCGGCGAGCTCCTCAGCCTCGGCCCGCGGCAGCACCGTAAGCGCCAGAGCCGGCACGCCCGCCCGCAGGAAGCCAAGGTCCTCCCCGAAAGGCACGAGCGCGCGGTACAGCGGCATGCGCCCCGCCAGCGAGCGGCTGGCCTCTATGACCACGGTATCGAGCTCGGCGGCCAGCCTTGCCATGGCCGCGCCTTCCGATCGCAGCGCCTGGGCTGCCTGGCTCAGGACCAGGGCATCGCCCCGGCCGGTCACGTCGAAGGTGAATACTAGGGGCAGGCCTAAGCCGAGCGAGGCAAAGGCCTTGCCCAGGGCGAAGGAGCCCTGCTCGGTAGCGTCGCGCCCGGATAGTTCCTCGCGGTCGGTAAACACCACGGTCGTGTTAAGGGAGCCGCGGCCTTCGGCCAGGTAGCGTACGAGCTGCAGACAGGCGGCCGAGTTATCCAAGGCGCCTGGCGTGCCCGGCACGCGATCGTAATGGGCGGTGAATACCTTGGCGCGATAGAGAGGATCCGTCTTGTTTGCCTTAGGATGGGCGATGATGAAGGCGCCCGCCGCGCCTTCGAAGCTCTGATGGGCTATATCGGCGGACGAAAGCGCATGCATGAGCAGGCCGAAGCGGTCCGCCCGCTCGTGGAGGAAGCTTTCGAACCACTCAGGCAAAGCCCCGCCGCCGGTCACGCCCTGGTTCCGGCCGGCTGCATCGCGGCAGCCGTGCGCGCGGCGCCGCCGGCCGCGGCCGTACCGATAGCCGCGGCGGAACCGCGCACGATAAGCTCCGCGGGCATGGTTATCTGCTCTGGCGGAGCCCCCTTGAGCATGCCCAGGAGCACCCTGCCCGCCTCGTAGCCTTTCTTGAAGCCAGGCTGGCGCACGGTGGTGAGCCCCGGGGGCAGGAGGGCCGCCATCTCTATATCGTCAAAGGCCACTATGCTTATGTCGCCGGGTATGGAAAGCCCGCGCGCCGCGCACCGTTCCATGATGCCCAGGGCTACGATATCGGCCATGGCCACGATGGCGCTTGCCTTGCCGTCCGCGAGTATGCGCGCCGCTGCGTTGCGGCCGCCCTCAATGGAACAAACCGCGGCATACACGCGCGGCGCGCCCTGGCCGGGCTTTATGCCCGCTTCCTTCAAGGCGCGGTCAAAGCCGGCCCTGCGCCGGTCGCGCACGAGCGAAGAACGCTCGGCGGGCTCGTTATAGGATTCGGTCTCAAGCTCGACTATGGCTATATCGCGGTGGCCAAGCCCGGTAACGTAGCTCATAAGGGCATACGCGGCGGCTTCGTCGTCTATGCCCACATTGGCCATTTCAGGGGACGGCTTGCCGTCTATCGTAAGCAGGGGTATGTGGCGCTTGCGTATGAGGTCGACTATGGAGTGGTCCGGACCCACGCCTATGGCCATGAGAGCGTCCACGGCGGCGCGGCTGGCCGCTTCGAGCAGGCGGCCCTTAATCGGCGGTACGATGAGCAGCGAGGTTTCATGCTCAAGGCAGGCCGCCCCTATGCCCTGAA
>JBFZES010000113.1:0-5043 GCA_041306725.1 Spirochaetaceae bacterium
CTCAGGCCGTCGCTACGGTCACATCCCCCCCCGCCGAGCCCCTGGCCTCAGAGCGCCTGCTCTGCCCCGCCGACCTCGCCGCGGCCGCTGAGCGTTTTTCCCATCATGATTGGATTTACGGACGGCTATCGTCCCGGTGCATACAACCACAAAGCATGGCGCTTTCGGCGGCGAAGCCGATAGAGGCCGGAAAAGGAAAACCATGAAAGACTTCGATCCCATGCGCGCGTTCTTGGCGCTGCTCGAGACGGTAGGGGTGGGCATACTCACCACCATAGGAGAGGACGGCTATCCCCGCTCCCGCTGGATGACCGCGGCCACCATAGCCCGCGAGCACGGTTACCTCTATTGCGTATCGGTGGGCGGCAGCCGCAAGGTGCGCGACCTGGAAAAAAACGACAAGGTGGAGTGGAGCTTCCAGAGCCCGGCCCTCGACCAGGTGGTGCAGCTCCGGGGCCGCGCGGTAAGCATGGATAACCCCCAGCTCAAGGCCGAGGTGCTCGAGGCCCTCGGCTCCAACTTGGAGAATTTCTGGCGGGTCAATCCGGACCCGCGCAGGCTCATCGTCATCGAGACGGCCATTGAAAAGGTGAAATTCTATAAACCCATGGAAAACCTTATCATAGAGCGGGAGGCGGCCGAATGAGCTCCATCGACGCGAAACTCTATTGGAAGCTGCGGGCCGACATGGTATTCATGCGGCTCTTCGAGGAGAAGGCCGGCCAGATGTACGGGCTGCGCAAGATAGGCGGCTTCTGCCATCTGTATAACGGCCAGGAGGCCGTGGCGGCGGGCTTTTCCTCCGCCATGGACATGGCCAAGGATTACGTGCTTACCGGCTACCGCGACCACGGCCACGCCCTGGCCGCGGGCATGGACCCCAAGGCCATCATGGCCGAGCTCTTCGGCAAATTGGGCGGCTGTTCGCGGGGCAAGGGCGGCTCCATGCACATGTTCGACGCCCAGAAGCATTTCCTTGGCGGCAACGGCATAGTGGGCGCGCAGATACCGGTGGCCACCGGCGTGGCCTTCGCCCAGAAATACGAGAAGACCGGCGGCGCCACCGTGGTGTATTTCGGCGACGGCGCCATACACCAGGGCGCCTTCCACGAGGCGCTCAACCTGGCCAAGATATGGGCCCTGCCCGTGGTATTCGTGTGCGAGAATAACCAGTGGGGCATGGGCACCAGCTGGAAGCGCGTATCGGCCGTGGACGACTTCTCGCTCATGGCCTCGGCCTACGGCATACGCGGCGAGCTGGTAGACGGCATGAACGTGCTTACCGTGCGCGACGCCGCCCAGCGGGCGCTCGCCGACGCGAGGCAGGGCAAGCCGGTGCTCATAGAGGCGCGCACCTACCGCTATAAGGGCCACTCGATGAGCGACCCGCAGAAGTATCGCACGCGCGAGGAAGTGGACGAGTACAAGAAGCAGGACCCCATACTCATACTCGAAGAGGCGATGAAGCAGGCTAAGCTCTGGGACGAGGCCAAGGCAGCCAGCCAGGACGCCGAGGCGGAAAAGCTCGTAGCCGAGTCGGTAGCCTTCGCCGAGTCGTCGCCGGAACCAGCCCTGCATACCCTCTATGAGGACATATACGCGGGCGAGGCCTTTTTCATGGCGCCGTCGGGCGGACCAGCCGCCCTGGCGGGCAAGTAGGAGTATGACATGGCTCAATTAACATACCGTGACGCCCTCAACCGGGCTATGGACGAGGAAATGGCGCGGGACCCCAAGGTCGTGCTCATGGGAGAGGAAGTGGCCGAGTACGACGGCGCCTACAAGGTGTCGCGCGGCCTCTTGGCCAAGTACGGCCCCGAGCGCGTGCTGGACACGCCCATTACCGAGCTGGGCTTTACCGGCTTAGGCGTGGGCGCGGCCATGGTGGGCTTAAGGCCCATCGTGGAATGGATGACCCACAATTTCGCCCTCTTGGCCATAGACCAGGTGGTGAACGAGGCGGCCAAGACCAGGCACATGTCGGGCGGCCAGCTGTCCGCGCCCATCGTGTTCCGCGGCCCCAACGGCCCGGCGGAATACCTTTCCAGCCAGCACTCGCAGGCCCTGGCCAGCTACTGGGCCCACATACCCGGCATACGGGTGGTGGCTCCCGCCTTTCCCGCGGACGCCTACGGGCTCTTAAAGAGCGCCATACGCGACCCGGACCCCGTGGTCGTGCTCGAGGCGGAGATGCTCTACGGCTTTAAGGGCGAGGTGCCCGACGAGGAATTCCTTACGCCCATAGGCAAGGCCGCCGTGCTGCGCGAAGGCGGGGACATCACCCTCGTATCCTTCGGCAAGCCCGTGCACATGCTCCTTTTAGCGGCCGCTGAGCTTGAGAAGCTCGGCGTGCGGGCTGAGGTCATTGACCTCCGGAGCCTCAGGCCGCTCGATGAGGGCACTATCATGGCCAGCGTTGCCAAGACTAAGCGCGCGGTGGTGGTCGACGAGTCCTGGCCGGCGGCCAGCATGGGCTCCTACGTGGCGCAGCGCATATCCTTCGAGCGCTTCGACATCCTGGACGCGCCGGTGGAGTTCGTGTCCAGCGAAGACGTGCCCATGCCCTACAACCACGCGCTTGAGCTTGCCGTACAGCCCAGCGTGGAGAAGATAGTCGCCGCGGCCAAGCGCGCCCTGTATCTGGAGGCAACCCATGGCTGAGCCCATTTTCATGATAGCCCTTTCCCCCACCATGAGCGAAGGCGTCATAGCCGAGTGGGTGGCCAAGGAAGGCCAAGCCCTCAAGAGCGGAGACGCTTTGTGCGAGGTGGAGACCGACAAGGCCACCATGGCCTATGAGTCGCCGGTATCGGGCAGCCTCCTTAAGATACTGTTGCCCGCGGGCAGCTCGGCCGTCGTGGGCCAGATCATAGCCGTCATGGGCAAAGCCGGCGAGGATTGGCAGGCCACGGCGGCCGCCCACGCGGCAAAAGCGGCCGCTCCGGGCCCTGGCTCGGCTCCTATGGCCACGGCTACCGCTCAAGCCACGCATCAAGCGCCGCAGGCGCCCGTTCAGAGCTCCTCGCCATCGCTTGGCGCCGCGCCGGATTCCCCTCGGCCGCCTTCTACCCAGCCCGCCTTTCCCGCGCTCGGCCCGGTAGCCGTTGAGGCGCCGCCTGCTCCAGCCTACGCCGACGCCATCGCGGCCGGGGGCTCCGCCCTACCCGCCGGCTTGCCGCCCTCCTCGCCCCTTGCCCGCAAGCTGGCCAAAGAGAAGGGCGTAGACCTTAGGAGCGTGCGCGGCAGCGGCCCCCGCGGCCGCGTGGTAGCCCGCGACATAGAAGCGTACGCGGCGGCTCCGAGCGGCTATACGGGCGCTCCGTCAGCCTCGCAGGCAACGGCCAAGACAGCGGCGCAGGCCCCGACAAGCGCCTCGGCCGCGCGGCTTGGCGCTAAAGGCCTGCGCTCCGAACGCGTGCCCCTGTCCAAGATGCGCTCCATCATAGCCAGCCGCTTAAGCCAGAGCTACTCCGGCTCTCCGCACTACTTCGTGCGCGTAGCCATCGATATGGAGAAGCTCCTTGAGCTGCGCGCGTCAATCAACGCGGGGAGGGACAAGGCCCTGTCGCTCAACGCTTTTGTCATGAAGTTGGTGGCGGCCGCCTTAGAGCGCCATCCCGTCATCAACGCCAGCTGGGAAGGCGACGCCATACGCTATCTGCCAAGCGCGGATATTGGCCTCGCCGTGGCTCTTGAGGGCGGCCTCATAACCCCCGTGGTACGCTCCTGCGAGCTTCGCGGCATAGAGGATATAGACGGCGAGCTGGGAACCCTCGTGGCCAAGGCCCGCGCCGGCGCCCTCAAGCCGGAGGAGTACGGCGGCGCGAGCTTTACCATAAGCAATTTAGGCTCGTTCGGCGTCGAGGAATTCACCGCCATCATAAATCCGCCGGGATCCGCTATACTGGCCTTAGGCGCGGTGGCTAAGGAAGCGGTGGTGCGAGGCGACGATATCGTGGCCCGCCGCGTCATGCATGCCACCCTGTCCTCTGACCACCGCGTCATAGACGGGGCTCAGGCGGCGGCCTTCATGGCCGAGCTTAAGGCGCTGTTCGAGGAGCCCGCGCGGGCTCTCATGTAAGAAAGGAAGCGTGACATGGAATACGATTTCGACCTTGCCGTCATAGGCGCGGGGCCTGGAGGCTACGTTGCCGCCATACGGGCAGCCCAGCTCGGGCTCAAAGCCTGCGTCATAGAAAAGGACAAGCCCGGCGGCGTATGCCTCAACCTCGGCTGCATACCCAGCAAGGCCCTCATCCACCAGGCGGACGCCCTGCATGGCGCGTCGACGCTGCAGGCCTTAGGCGCTGCCGTGGACCTAAGCGGCGTGGATTACGGCAAAGCCTTTAAGAAGAGCAGGCTCGCCGCCGACCGGCTTTCCAAAGGCGTGCAGTTCCTCTTAAAGAAAAACGGCATAGAGTACAAGAAAGCGACGGCCACGCTCAAGGCGGCCTCGGAACTGGCTCTGGACGACGGCAGTACCCTGCGCGCCCGCGCCATTATCCTGGCCACCGGCTCGCGCCCGCGCGAGCTGCCTGGCCTGGCCTTCGACGAGGAGCGCATACTCTCAAGCTCAGGCGCTTTGATGCTTGAAAAGCTTCCCAAGCGCGTTGCTATACTGGGCGCGGGCGCCATAGGCATGGAGCTTGGCTACGTATGGAACGCCTTCGGCGCCGAAGTAACGGTGATAGAGGCCCTCGAGCGGATTTTGCCGCTGGAGGACGCGGAGGCAGCCGCCATCGCCCGCAAGCTGTTCGAGTCCCGCGGCGTTCGCTTCCATACGGGCGCCTTCGCCACCGGCATAGAAAAGGCCGACGGCGGCGTGCGCCTTCTCTTGAAGCCGGCCGGCCCTCCCGGCGGGGCCCCTGCTTCCGCCGCGGGCGGCTCGTCCCCTGGGCAGGCGGGCACCGCCTCGGAGCTTCCCACATTCGTGGAGGCGGACGCCGTGCTCGTGGCCGTTGGCAGGGTGCCCAACAGCGCGGGCCTTGGCCTCGAAGCGCTCGGCATACGTACGGACAAGGGCTTCGTCGAGGTGGGCGATTA
>JBFZES010000114.1:0-2841 GCA_041306725.1 Spirochaetaceae bacterium
GGCCACGATATCCTTAAGCTCGCCGGGATGCTTGCCCGCGTCGAGTATGATGCGGGCGGCTCCCATGACCGTCTGCGCGGCGAACTCGTAGGCGGCGGCCCTGTCCATGCCGTTGAGCACAGCGCCGTCCGCCATCGATTCGATGAAGAGGAAGGCGAAGGCCGGGCCGGAGCCCGAGAGGGCCGTTACCGTGTCGAAGAGCCGTTCCTCTATGAGTTTTGCCTTGCCTACGGCGGAGAAGAGCTCTACGAGGGCCTTGGTGTCCTCTTCGGGCGTCTCCTGCGAGGGGCACAGCGCGGTCATGCCCATGCCTACGCTTATGGGCAGGTTGGGCATGATGCGTATCACGCGGGGCGCCGCGGTGAAATGGCTTTGTATGGACGCTATGCTTATGCCGGCGGACATCGATACGATGAGCGAGCGCTCCCGAACGTGCAGGCAGGCTTCGGCCATTATCTTGGCCACGGCATGGGGCTTGACGGCTATGAAGAGCCACTCGGAGCGCTCCGCGAGCTCGGCTATGCTCTCGCATACGCGTAGGCCGTGGCGCTCGGCCATGAGCCGCGCGCGTTCAGGCGTACGGTTCCAAATATTGAGCTCGCGGCCGCGGAGGGTGGGGCCGAGGGCGCTCAAGAGTATGTCCACGATCTTGCCCGCGCCTATGAATCCGATAGCCGGCTGCGTCATTGTTTCTGTCCTTTCGGTTTCTTGGCAAGGGCCGCCTCGATGGCGCAGGCGGCGAGGAAAAAGCGGAAGCCGCGATGCCCGGCGAGCTCGGCGTCGAGGCAGGCCTCCGCGAGCACCGCTATCACCCCATCATCCATCGGGCTGAGCTCGACGAGGGTTTTCGCGACGCGGGGGCTCTGCTCGCCCCGGGCTATGTAGGCCTCCAAGGCCACCCTGAAGGATTCGCCCTCGGGGCCGGCGGCAGGGCTGCCGCTCAGCCTGTCTATGAGGGCCGATACGCCATCGCGCTCGTCGCGCAGCCATTCGCTGTAGAGGCGGTAAAAGCCGTCCAGTCCGCCGAGCATGCCGGCGAGGGCCAGCACGATCTCGTCGAAGGCGAAGCTCGGCGGATTAGGCCGGCGCAGTATGGCCACGAGCACCGGCACCGAGTCGAGCGAGCCGAGCGCTTCGAGCGCCGCCACGGAGCTGACTAAGAGGCGGGGATTTTGCGTTTCGTCCGCTATGCGCTCGATGGCCGTCCTGCTTTCCTGGTCCCCCAGCCGCGCCAAGGCGAGCGCCGCCGCGCTTTGCAGCATATAGTCCTCGGCGCCGAGCGCCTTGCGAAGCTCGGGTATGGCGGGCTTGTACTGCCATTTGCCCAGGAGCCTGGCGGCTAAGTAGGCGCTTGACCAAGGCCGCGTGACCAATTCCTGATGAATGGTCTTGAGCGCCTTCTGCGAGAGCTTATCCAGGTTTTCTATGGCCAATAAGGCCTCTATGCGCACGTCGAAGCGCGGGGAGCTGAGGTAGGGCAGAAGCTCGGATTCCGCCAGGGGGGAACCGCGGCTGCCGATTTCGCGTATGACCTCAAGCTCTTCGCCCGGCGAGCGCGATTTGCCCAGCCGGTCGAGCAGGCCTATGGCCTTGAGGTCGCGCAGGCTGAAGAGCACGCCGAGCGACTGCCGTACCGTCGCCGAACCCATGGAGCTTAAGCGGCTTATGCCCATGGTAGCCAGGGCTATGATGCCGAGCATGAGGCCGTACAGCCCCTGGTAGCTCAGCTGCTGTGAAGCGCCTAGGGCGGCGGCCCCATCGAGGAAGACGCCGCCTAAGGCCGAGCCCAAGGTGCCTCCCAGCCCCAGTATCACGTAATACACCACGGCCAGGTCCATGACGTGCTCGGTCTTTACCAGCGAGAAGAAGTAGGCTTGGCCGGCGTTTTCCTGCCCCGCCACGCCGAAGCCCGCTATGAAGTTGACGGCCAACAGGAACGCGAGCGCGAGCGACTGGTCGCCTATGGCCGGGCTGAGGACGAGGGGAAGCATGGCCAGAGCGGCCACGGCGCCGAAGAGCGCGAAGAGGGGCTTGGCTCCTAGCCTATCCATGATGCGCCGCGACACGAAGCCCATGACCACGATGCCCAGGTTGAAGCTTACGGAATACAGCATGACGAGGCCGTCTGACTGGCCATAGAGGGCGTACGCGTGCGTTATGATGAAGGTGCGCACGGTGCCTGCCGCGAAGGACAGCGGCGTGAATACCCACATGAAGCGGCGGAAATCCTTATCCCTGAAGGCCTCGCGCACCGTCTTAAGGAGCGAGGAGCCTTCAGGCGGCCTATACGCCGCCGGCTCGGGGAGGCGCAAAAGGAGGGTAGTGCCCACGATGCCGCTGAGTATGCCGGTAGCCAGCAGCAGCGTATAGGCAAGGGCTCCGGGATCCTTGGCAAGCACCAGCGCGATGACGGCGCTCGAGCCTATGGCCGTAAGGCTGTTGAGTATGGTAAGCGTGGAGAGGAAGGCGCCGCGGCTTCTCTGGCCTGCCATGAAGGCCACGACCGGATTGTTGCCTATGAGCCCCGTGCCCCGAAAGAAGTTGAAGAGGAAGGAGCTGAGCAGTAGCAGCGCAAGGCCCCAGCGTGGAGCGCCCGCCAGGGCGAGGAAGGGCGCGGCCACCGAGGGTATCATGCCCCAGTAGCGGAACATCCAGGACCAGCCGAATACGGCTATGATGCGCTGCCTGCGTATGGCCCAGCGCCCGAGCGGCATAAAGAAGAAGGCCAGGTAATTGAGCGCGCCCAATATGCCTATGTAAGTGCCGGAAGCGCCCATGGACAGCGCTATCAGGGTCAATATGCTGCCTGACAGGAATATGAAGGAGAAGGTATTGAGCAGG
>JBFZES010000115.1:0-3281 GCA_041306725.1 Spirochaetaceae bacterium
CGAGCATAGAAAGCCACGGCGCGACGGAAGCGCCTCCCCTCGATTACGACTTGAGCAAGGAAGCGGAGCAGCATCTGCGCGACCTTGAGCAGGAGCTGCAGTTCACCAGCGAGAATCTGCAGGCCACCATAGAGGAGCTTGAAACCTCCAACGAGGAGCTGCAGGCCACCAACGAGGAGCTCCTGGCCAGCAACGAGGAGCTGCAGTCCACCAACGAGGAGCTGCAGTCCACCAACGAGGAGCTCTTTACGGTGAACGCCGAGTACCATTCTAAGATCATCGAGCTTACCGAACTGCATAACGACGTGGACAACCTCCTCACCGCCACCCATGTGGGCAAGCTGCTCCTTGACGAGAACCTTGAGATACGCCGCTTCTCGGCGCAGATAAGCGACATATTCAAGATACTGGACTCGGACATAGGCAGGCCTATAACCCACCTTACGCATTTCCTTGTGGATACCGACCCCGTACAGTGCATACGGGACGTGCAGCGCATGAGCAAACCCATGGCCAAGGAGGTACGGACGAGCGACGGTCGCTGGTTCATCATGCGCATTGCGCCGTACACGATAAGCCCTAAATCCTTCTCGGGCACGGTGCTCTCGTTCACCGAGTCAACGGAAACCCACCTTGCGCAAGACGCGCTGCGGGAATCGGAGCGGCGCTTCGCCGCGGTATCGGACACCTCGCCGGCGCTCGTATGGCTATCCGATACCGACAAGAGCTGCGTGTGGTTCAATAAGACTTGGCTCGACTTCACCGGCCGCAGCATGGAAGAGGAGTACGGTTTCGGCTGGGCCGAAGGCGTGCATCCGGATGACCTGCAGCGTTGCGTAGCCATCTACACCGAGGCCTTCGACGCGCGGAAGCCCTTTTCCATGCGCTACAGGCTGCGCCGGGCGGACGGCGTATACCGAGTAATACAGGACGACGGCCAGCCGCGCTTTGACGATAACGCGCATTTTTTAGGATATATAGGTTCCTGCCTCGACCTTAGCGACCAGGTGGAACTTGAGGAACGGCTGCGCCTCTACGAAGAGCGCGCAACCGGCTCTATGCGGGATGCTACGCCGGAAGGCCCATGACAGGGAGCGCATCATGAGACGCAGCAAAAAAGGATACGACGCCACCCTTCGCGAACGCGCGGAGGCGGCGCTGAGCAAAGAGCCTGAGGCTAAGACGAGCCTGAGCCCCGAGGCTATACAGAGCCTTATTCATGACCTGCGCGTACACCAGATTGAGCTGGAAATGCAGAATGACGAACTGCGCAGTTCACGCAACGCCCTTGAGAAGGCGCGGGACGAATACGCGCTCCTGTACAATCGATCGCCCGTGGGTTACTTCAGCCTAGACTCAAGCGGCATTATACGCCGGGCCAACCAGACCTTCCTCGATATGCTCGGCGAAGGCTACGCGCCCATAGGCAAGAGCCTCGCCGCGCTCCTGCGGGGCCCTGACCGCGATATCTTCCTGGGCCGCTTCGGCGCTTTGTTCCGCCGGCCGGAGGATAAACAGCTGGACCTGACTATAGACCGGCCGGGCTCGCCCCTGTCGCTGCGGCTCACCCTGGCGCGGCAAGAAGGGGCAAAAGAGCTCCTGGTAGCCGCAAGCGACATAAGCGAGCAGCTAAAGGGCCAGGAGGCGCTGCGGCAAGCTGAGCTTTTATGGAGCGAGACCTTTCAGGCCATGAGCGACGGGGTGTGGATACTCGACCTAGAGGGCCGCGTACTCCGTTACAACGCCGCCTCGGAACGCATAGTAGGCAAGCCTGGAGAGCGGCTAGTGGGCTGCCATTGCTTTAACATCATGCACGAAAGCGATCATCGCATGGAGAACTGCCCCTATCTGCGAATGTTGGATAGCGGCGGCCATGAAGCGCAAATATTTAAAACGGGCGAACGCTGGTTCGAGGTAAGCGTCGATCCGTTACGGGATAACCGTGAACGCCTCATAGGCTCGGTGCATATTATTAAGGACATAACGGCGCGCAAGGAAATAGAGGCCGACTTAGGCAAGCTCCTAGAAGAAAAGAAGCTCCTCCTTAAGGAAGTGCACCACCGCATAAAAAATAACATGAACGTCATAGCATCCCTCCTTTCCTTGCAGGCGGCAAATATGGAAGACGGGCCGGCCGGCGCGGCCCTTGAAGAGGCCCGAAGCCGCGTACTCTCCATGATGCTTATCTACGACAAGCTCTATCGCTCCGATGACTTCATGCTCGTATCCTCAAGCGAATACTTGGCCACGCTCATAGGCGAGATAGGCCAGCAGTTTAAAGGCTCAGACGGAGTGCGGCTCGAGCATGAGCTTGAGGATTTCCCCCTCGATTCGGCCAAGCTCTTTCCGCTGGGCATTATCCTTAATGAGTTGGTGACGAACGCCTTCAAATACGCCTTCGACGGAGTGGGCTCGGGCGCTATACGCATAGCGTTGACAAGGACTGAGGGCAAAGCCTGCCTGAGCGTCCATGACGACGGGAAAGGCCTGCCCTCTTCGCTGGACCTGCGCTCTTCGCCGGGCTTCGGCTTTATGCTCGTGCGCGGCCTCGTGGAACAGCTAGGCGGCAGCTTGCGCCTGCCCACGGATAAGGAAAACGCCGGAGTAAAAGGCAGCCGCTTCACGATTTGCTTTCCCGCCGAAGCTTAAATCCGCGTAGCAGCCTCCTGCTAGTACGCTAGGCGAAAGCCGCAAAAAAAAGAGGCCCCTTTGAGGGGCCCCTTTCGTACCTACCCTTTTAGGATGGCGCGGCGGCTTAGCGCGCTAGGAAGGTGAGGGCAAAGCCGGCTTTGCCGGCGCGGCCGGTACGGCCTATGCGGTGCACGTAGTCGTCGTAGCTGTTAGGCGTGGAATAGTTGATAACGTGGGTAATATCGGATACGTCTATGCCGCGGGCGGCCACGTCGGTAGCCACGAGTATGTTGATCTCGTCGCTCTTGATGCGCTTTATGGCGCGGGCGCGCTGGGCCTGGCTCTTGTCGCCGTGTATCTCGTCTACCTTGAAGCCGCGGGCATGGAGCTCGCGGCCGAGGCGCTCCACGGCGCGCTTGGTGTCGTCGAAGATGATAGTCTTCGTGCATTCGCCGTTGATCAAGAGCTCATGGAGCTTGTCGATCTTATCGTTGTTGCCCGAATAGTAGACCACGTTCTGGGACACGCTGTCCACGGTCAGGCCTTCCTTGGTGGACACGGTTACCGGGTCCTTGGCGAAGCGCTCGATGAGCTTGGCTATCCTTGGCTCCATGGTGGCGCTGAAGAACAGGGACTGCCTATTAGCTGAA
>JBFZES010000116.1:0-10828 GCA_041306725.1 Spirochaetaceae bacterium
ATAGGCAACGGCATATCGCTGCTTATCTTCGCCGGTATCGTGGCCCGGCTTCCCAACGCACTGTACGCGCTCGTGCAGAAGATTATCGCCGGCGAGATTAACCCCGTGTTCGCCCTCGTGGTGCTCCTCCTCTTCGTGGTGGTGGTGGCGCTCGTGATATACGAACAGCAGGGACAGAGGAAGATACCGGTCAATTACGCCAAGAGGGTGGTGGGAAGGAAACAGTATGGCGCGCAGAACACCTACATCCCCTTCAAGATCAACCCCTCAGGCGTCATACCCGTTATCTTCGCTTCCAGCCTGCTCACCTTCCCCCTGCAGATCGCCCAGAGCATGGGCGGCGGCGCGAAATGGCTGCGCGATTTCGCGTTCTTCCTGCGCCCCGAGGGTTGGTGGTACAACATTTTCTATATACTCTTCATCATATTCTTCGCGTACTTCTACACGCAGGTATCCCTGAATCCTCAGGAGATCAGCAAGAACATACGCGAGAACGGCGGTTCCATACCCGGTATCCGCTCTGAGAAGATGGAAGAGTACCTGACGAAGATCCTGAACAGGATAGTATTGCCTGGCGCGCTGTACCTTGCCCTGATCGCCCTCATACCGACGGTCGTGCAGCGCATGTTCAACTTTCCTAGCGAGTTGGCCTATCTCCTTGGCGGTACGTCCCTCTTGATCCTCGTCGGCGTGGACTTAGATACGATGTCCCAGATAGAGGCCCAGCTCAAGATGCATCATCACGATGGCTTGACCAAGCGCGGCCATATCAAGGGTAGGAATCTTTAACAGGTAGACGAGGGGCCCCGAAGCGTGGTACAAAGGCGTTTCGGGACCATACGGAGGAACGGCTATGAAGGTCAGGACTAGCGTTAAACGCATTTGCGATAAATGTAAGGTGATTAAGCGGAACGGTATCGTACGCATCATCTGCGAGAATCCTAAGCACAAGCAGAAGCAGGGATAAGGAGGCCGTATTCCATGGCACGTATAGCGGGAGTCGACCTCCCCAACAAGCACGTAGAGATCGCGCTCACCTATATCTACGGTATAGGCCGCACCAGCGCCCGCAAGATATGCGAAGCGGTAAAGGTAGATCCGATGCGGAACATCAACGACCTCTCCAACGAGGAAGTCAACGAGCTCCGCAAGCTGATAGAGAACGATTACAAGGTTGAGGGCCGGCTCCGCACGGAGACTGCGCTCAACATCAAAAGGCTCATGGACATCGGCTGCTATCGGGGCCTCAGGCACCGGAGGGGTTTACCCGTTCGCGGCCAGCGCACTAAGACCAACGCGCGCACCCGCAAGGGCAAGAAGAAGACCGTGGCCAACAAGAAAAAGGCCTAAGGGGGTAGATGTTCCATGGCTCAGGCTAAGAAACGTAAAGAGAAGAAGAGCGTATATGAAGGCAAGGTCTATATTCAGGCCACCTTCAATAATACCATCATCACCGTTACCGACCTTAACGGTAACGCGATTTCCTGGGGATCCTCCGGCGGTATGGGTTTTCGCGGCGCGAAGAAGTCCACCCCCTTCGCGGCCCAGTCCGTAACGGAGCAGGCAGTACAGAAGGCGCTCAGCGTAGGCCTTCGCGAAGTGCACGTGTACGTCAAAGGCCCCGGCGTAGGCCGCGAAAGCGCCATACGCCAGATCGGCGCCCTCGGGCTCCGCATCAGGAGCATAAGCGACGTTACGCCCATTCCGCACAACGGCTGCCGCCCCCGAAAAGCGCGCAGGATGTAAGGTAGGGGGAGAGAAAGAATGGCTCGTTATACAGGACCTCGGTGCCGCCTCTGCCGCACCGAAAACAAAAGGCTTTTCCTCAAGGGCGACAAGTGCAAGAGCGACAAGTGCCCCATCAACCGCAAGCGGCCCGCTCCCGGCAAGGATCCTAAGACCCGCGCCAAGAAGCAGTCCGAATACGCCGTGCAGCTCAGGGAAAAGCAGAAGCTCAAGAGGTCGTATGGCCTTATGGAGAAGCAGTTCCGCCTTACCTTCGAAAAGGCCCAGCGCCTTGCCGGAAAAACGGGCGAAAACCTGCTCATCCTCCTGGAGAGGCGCCTCGACAGCGTCGCCTTCAGGCTGCGCTTCGCGACCAGCCGCTCGCAGGCTAGGCAGCTCGTGCTGCACGGCCACGTTTTCGTAAACGGCAAGCGCGTGAACGTTCCTTCGTTCCAGGTCAAGCCCGGCGACACCATCGCCATACATCCTTCCTATAAGACCAACAAGGTGCTTATGGCCTCCCTCGCCGAGTACGAGAGGGCTGGCGTAGCCGCCTGGCTGTCTTTGGATGTGGACAAGGTGGAGGGCAAGTTCAATTTGCTGCCGCAGCGCCAGGACATTACCGATATGGCGGATATACGCGAACAGCTCGTTGTTGAGCTCTATTCGAAGTAAGGAGTGGACATGGCGCGAAAAAACCTGCTCAAGGGCTTCAAGCGGCCGAAAGGCATTACCTACGAGCAGAGCGAGAGCTCTTCGGATTATGGCAAATTCATAGCCTATCCTTTCGAGCCTGGGTACGGAACGACCGTAGGCAATACCCTGCGCCGCATACTCCTGTCTTCGATCCAGGGCTACGCCATAAGCGCCGTTCGCATCACCAGGATAGGCGAGGACGGCTCGCAGCATGTGGTGTCTTCCGAGTTTGAGACTATCCCCGGCGTGTCCGAGGATACGATCGAGCTCTTGAATAACCTCAAGCGCCTGCGCGTGCAATTGCCTGACGATCAGGAGCAGGCTACCTTCGACTACGAATTCGTGGGGCCGGCCGATATCGACGGCTCGGAGCTAATGAAGGATAAGGCGCTTAAGGTGCTTAACCCTTCCATCAGGCTCATGAGCGTCGAGGCGGGCGTAAAGCTCGAGTTCGAGGTGCAGATAGACATGGGCCGCGGCTACGTGCCGAGCGAGATAAACGAGAAGTACGTGGACGTCGTCGGCACTATTCCGATGGACGCCATATTCTCGCCCGTCACCAAGGTACGCTACGCCGTGGAGCCCACGCGCGTAGGCCATCGCTCCGATTACGACAAGCTCGTGCTCGAAGTATGGACCGACGGCACGCTTCGTCCCGAGGACGCCCTCGCCGAGGCCGCTAAGATCGCCAAGGACCACTTCTCCATCTTCGTCAACTTCGACGAGGGAGAGATGGGCGCCGACGAGGAAAGCGACGAAATAGACGAGCGCATACACCAGATACTGGCCACCCCGGTGGAAGAGCTGGAACTGTCCGTCCGTTCGTCGAACTGCCTCAAGAACGCCAATATCAAGACCATAGGCGACCTTACGAAAAAGACCGAGGACGATATAGCTAAGACCAGGAACTTCGGCAAGAAGTCCCTGCAGGAGATCAAGGATCGCCTGAATGAGTGGAACCTAAACCTCGGATCCACAGATTACGCGGATCTCAGGGCACACCTGAAGTCCGAGAAGCAGAAGGAAGAAACCCATGAATCATAGGAAGGGCTTCAATAAGCTGAACCGGAACGCCTCGCATCGCAGGGCCCTGATCCGGAATATGGCTACCGTGCTTTTCAAGCATGAGCGCATCGAGACTACCAAGGCCAAGGCCCTGGAAGTACGCCGCCATGCCGAGAAGATGATCACCCGCGCCAAGGAAGACAGCGTGCATAACCGCCGCGTCATTGGCGCTAAGATCAAGGACGAAGCCATATTGGCAAAGCTGTTCACCGATATCGGCCCCCGGATGAAGGAGCGCAAGGGCGGTTACACCCGCGTCCTTAAGCTCGGCTTCCGCGCCGGCGACGCCGCCGAAATGGTGGTGCTCGAGCTGGTTGACTATAAGCTTGACGACGGCAAGAAAGACAGCAAGAAAACCGAGAAGGCCGAAAAGGCCGAGAAGGCGAAGAAGGCTGACGAAAAGGCTAAGACCAAGACTAAGGCCAAGGACAAGGCTGACCCCAGTTCCAAGACCAGGGCTACCGCCAAGGCAAAACCCAAGGCTAAGGCCGAAGAAAAAGCGGCCGAGTAAGCCGAGAAGGAGCGAATATGTCCAAAGCCCATCGTGGTAAGGGTATCGCCGAGCTCGCCAAGGGCGGCCGCGGTACGTGCCCCATGTGCAAGCGCGACGGCGTCAAGCTGTTGTACGAGCAGGAACTAGAAGGCCAGAAGCAGAACATCTGCAAGATGTGCAAAGCCACCCTGGCAAACAAGAAGTAATAGTCGGCGCTGCGCCCCATACGGAAGGATCGCTTTACCGCGATCCTTTCTTTTTTTCCTAGGAGAACTTCATATGACTCGGGATGAATCGACCGCGCCAGCGCATAAAGAGGCCGCCCTCGGCACCCTATTCGGCCTAGCCGCGTACGGCATGTGGGGTCTTTTCCCCCTCTATTGGAAAAGCCTGTCCGCGGTGCCGCCCGTGCAGATACTCGCCCATCGCATAGCCTGGGCCTTCGCGTTTACGCTTATCCTTGCCATAGCCCTTAAGAGGGCACCCGCCTTCAGGGATCTTGCGCGTAACCCCAAGCGCTTGCTTGCTACCGTGGCCGCCGGCCTGCTCATAAGCGTGAATTGGGGCATTTACATATGGGCGGTCAATATCGGCCAGATCGTGGAGACGAGCATAGGGTACTATTTGAATCCCCTTATATCGGTCGTGCTTGGGGCTACCGTGCTCCGGGAGAAGCTCGATAGGGGAATCATCGTATCCTGCGTCATAGCGGGCCTTGGCATAGCCATTCTAACGCTCTCGTACGGAAGGCTGCCGTGGATAGCGCTTTCCTTGGCCGCGAGCTTCTCGCTTTACGGCCTTATCAAGAAGATGACGGGCTTGGACGCGCTTACCGGGCTCACGGCCGAGACCGCGGTGGTTTTTCCCGCGGCTCTAGCTTATCTGTGGCTTGAGCATGCCGGCGGCAGAGGCGCCTTCGGGGCGCTTGGCGGCCGCGAAACCACCCTCCTTGCGCTGGCGGGCATCGTCACCGCCATACCGCTCCTAGCCTATGCCGCGGGCGTTAAGCGCATACCGCTGTCCCGCATGGGCTTCTTGCAGTACCTGTCGCCCACCCTGCAGCTGCTCCTGGGCGTGCTCGTCTATGGCGAGACGGTAAGCGGCATACGCGGCGTCGCCTTCGGCTTCGTGCTCGTGGCGCTCATCGTGTTCGCCCTTACGCGTATAAAGCGGCCGGGCGCGGCCTAGCGGCCTTGCGCCCCCGATAGCGGCCCCCCCCGCACCGAACTATAAAAGCCCGCAAATCCTGTCGATAGCCTTTAGCTCCTCGGTTGCGAAGGCCGTCTTGCCTACAATGCCGAGGTTTTCCTCTATCTGGGCGGGCTTGGACGCGCCTATGAGAACGCTCGTTACCTCCCCGTCTTTGAGTACCCAGGATAGGGCCATCTGAGCCAGGCATTGGCCGCGGGCCCTCGCGATCTCGGCCAAGGCGCGTATCTGCGATAGCTTTTCCCCGCTGAGCTGCTCAGGCCTGAGGAAGGGGCCGTTTTTGCCTATGCGGCTGTCCTGAGGTATGCCGCCAAGGTAACGCTCGGTGAGCAGGCCCTGGGCGAGGGGGCTGAAGGCTATGATGCCCAATCCGCGCTCGGCCGCCACGCGCTTAAGGCCGTTGTCTTCTATATGGCGGTCGAAGATGGAATAGCGGCTCTGGTTGATGACAAAGGGGCAGTTCATGGATCGCAGGAGCTCCATGGCTTTGAGCGTATGCGCGCCGTCGTAGTTGGATATGCCCGCGTAGAGGGCCTTGCCGCTCTTGACGGCCGCGTCGAGCGCGCCCATGGTCTCTTCAAGCGGCGTGCCCGGGTCCATACGATGGTGGTAAAAGATGTCGACATAGCCTATGCCCATGCGCTTGAGGCTCTGGTCCAGGCTCGCAAGCAGGTATTTGCGGCTTCCCCAATCGCCGTAGGGGCCGGGCCACATGGTATAGCCTGCCTTGGTGCTTATAATGAGCTCGTCGCGGTAGGGCCCCAGCGTATCGCGCAGTATGCGGCCGAAATTTTCCTCGGCGCTGCCTGGCTCCGGCCCGTAATTGTTGGCCAGGTCAAAATGGGTGATGCCGCTATCGAAGGCGAGAACGCACATGGCCTGCATGTTCGCGTAGTCGTCGCGGGTGCCGAAATTATGCCACAGCCCGAGCGAAAGCTGGGGCAGCTTAAGGCCGCTCGAGCCGCAATTCTGGTAACGCATGGCCTCGTAGCGCGCTGGCTTTGCCTGGTATGACACGGTGACGCTCCTCTTCTGGCTGGCTGATGGCTAAGGGCGCCGCCGCAGGCGCTGCTAGGCGCGGACGCTCGCGACGGCGCCGCCCTTGATTACGGTACCGACTATATTCATGCCGGTATTATAGGCTAAATGCCTAAAAGACGGCGCGTCGAGCACTACGAGGTCGGCCAGCTTGCCTGGCTCTATAGAGCCCCGGTCATGGGCCAGGCCTAGGGCAGCGGCGCCGTTCAGGGTAAGGGCCGTAAGCGTGGCCTCCATGCTCATGCCCATGTAGAGCACGGCTATGCCCGCTATGAGGGCTATGGATTGGCTGTAGCAGGAGCCGGGGTTCAAATCGCTGGCCAGGGCCACGGCGCAGCCCGCTGCCATCATGGCCTTGGCGTCCGCGTAGGGCTCGCGCAGCACGAAGGCGGTAAGCGGCAGGCAAGTCGCCACGACGCCGGCCCGGGCCATGGCGGCAAGGTCGGCCGCATCCGCTTTCAACAGATGATCGGCGCTCGCCGCCTTAAGCTCGGCGGCCAGGCCCGCGCCGCCGAGCCGTACTATCTCGTCCGCGTGCAGCTTTATGCCAAAGCCCGCCTCCCGTGCCGCGAGGAGGTAACGCCTGCTATCCTCGAGCTCGAACACGCCCTTCTCGCAGAACACGTCGCAATAGCGGGCTATGCCCTGGGCCCGCACGGCAGGCAGTACTTCCTCGATAACGTAATCGGTATAGGCGGCCGGCCTGCCCTTAAATTCTGTAGGTATGGAATGCATGCCCATGAAGGTGGGCACGATATCCACCGGCTGCAGTGCGTCGAGCATGGCCATGGCCTCTAGCTGCCGCAGTTCGGTATCCTTGTCCAGGCCATAGCCTGACTTGCCTTCCACCGTGGTAACGCCGAGCTCGAGCATGCGCTCAAGCCGTACCGCGCCGGCGCCTATGAGCTCATCTAGGCTCGATGCGCGGGTAGCCCTCACGCTCGTGGCTATGCCGCCGCCGCGCTCGTGTATTTCCATATACGGCATGCCGGCCGCGCGCCAGAGGAATTCTTCGTCGCGGTAGCCGCCGAACACGAAGTGGGTATGGGAATCCACGAAGCCGGGCACAAGCGCCCGGCCTTTCGCGTCGAGGGCTTCGGGCGCCGGCCCCTCAAACGGGGGGAGCTCGGATTCGGGGCCTGCCCACGCGATGCGGTCCACGTTTATGGCTACCGCCGCATTCTTCACGACGCGGACGCTATCCATGGCGGCCCCGCAAAGCGCGGAGCTCCCGGTGGGCGTGGCCAGCTCGCCTATGTTACGTACGACCAGCGTCGCCTTCATCCAAGCCTTCCTAAGCCTTGCGGCGGAAGAGCGGATCCTTGCCTATGGTGCCTACCAGCCCTTCGCGATAGGCCTTGGAGCGCACGAGCTGGAGCTTGGCTCTGGCCTGCTCAAGGTCGTGCCGCGCCCGGGAAAGTTCCTTGGATTCGCGCCCCTCGGGATCGGCGAGGAAGCCTTCAAGGGCCGCCACGCCTTTCTCCAGGTGATCGGCCGCGTAGGCCACGTAGCGGTCGAGGCGGTCCGCGTACCAGTCGGAAGCGAGCACGTAGTCCCTGCTAAAAAGCTTGCGCAGCTCGGGGTCGTTTAATTTTTTGCCCTTATAGCTGCCTTCGGCCATGATATGGAGTATGGCCTTGAGCGGCGGTATGGCAGCCTCCACGGAGCCGTCGGCAAGATAATCCTTGCCCACGCGTTCCTGCGCTTCCGCTATGTTGAAGATGCCGTCGGCGAAATAGTCCAGGCTCTGCAGCTCGGGCCGCAGCATTTCCTCGGGGAATACGGCCGAAGGCGCGTCGAAGATGCGCCCCAGGAAATGGGAGGCGAAGAGCGGCGTGATGCGCCAGCCTAAGCGGCTGGCGGGCACGGCCTTGCCTTTGTACTCGAAGTCCTTTACCTGCTCTAGGTAGCCATTGGCCATGAGGAAGGCCGGCTTTCTCTCTTCGGGGCTGAGGCGCGCCCACAGCTCCGGTATGAGCAGGGATATATCGTGGGCCACCTTGTATTTATGGCCTATGGAACCGGCGGCGCTCGAGAAGCCGTGATACTCGCCCAGTATGAAGCTCAAGAGCGCGTTGTTGAGGTCCGTGGTGGGCGGCAGGGCGTTAAAGGGTCCCTTGGTAAGGGCCCCTTCCGAGCCCGCCCCCGTGGTCGAGGGGCTCTTGCCGGTAAGCGAGCACACGAAGTCCATGAAGAGCTCAGGCAGCTCCTGATAGTGTATGGGGCCGAATACGGCCAGCGGCCGTATGCCGGCGTCCGGCTGCGGGGGATTGTTCCTGCGGCCGGGCAGCACGGCGCCTACCGGATGGTGTATAGGCTCGTTGCCCGGTATGCGGCGGTACAGCCGCGGGCCCAAGTCGGCAAGGTAGCGCTCCAGCGGCTTGGCGTAATTGAGGTCCAGCTGCAGGTAGCGCGGATTCTGCGAGGGCTTGCCGTCCACGATGCGCGGGTGGCTCGAGCACACGAAGTAGCGGAAGCGCTCGTCGGATTCCGCGCCTACGATCATGTCGCGCATGGGTTCGGTGTACTCGGAAAGCTCTATCGAGCGCTCCGCCATGGCGTTGGCGCTGGAACGGCTTAAGGGCTCAAAATTGGATATAAAGTTGTCGGGCCTGGCCATATCGAGCTCGGCCTGTTTGTCGTAGCCCCGGTGTATGGCGTCGTCGGGACGCTGGAAGAAGCGCGTCTCGCAGTTCTTGGTAAACTTCACCGAGGGGCCTACATAATCCGGCAGTCCCTTGATAGCGGCGCTGGGCACGAGCACCGAGGCGCTTATATCGTCTTCCCACTGTATCTTCTCCGCGGGCATATAATCCTGGCGGAGCTTGTGTATGCTCCGCGCTCCTTCCGGCGTCCAGCCTACCCGCAGGAAGGAGCCCTGCACCGGCCTGCCTTCGTACTTGACCACGTTGCCCGCCGCGCCGTTTACCACGTCGGTGTCGAAGTGGGATAGCCAGTCATTGCCCCACTCGGGCTTATAAAAGCGCTTGACGAGGAATACGAGGGCCTTTACGCGCTCGGGTATGGAAGAAAGCCAGGCGTTGTACTCGTCGTTGTATAGGGGCGAAGGCGACAAAAGCTTTATGACGCTGCCCAGAGAGCGCTTGGCGGTCAGTATGGCCCGGCTGGCCTTGCCGTGGTTCTCTTTGGGGTCCTTGAATCGATGGCCGTAATCGTAGTCTATGACGGCTTTTACTTCGGCCATATCCGCGGCGAAGTCGCCGGTGACTATAGGCGCGTAGGTAATCGCGTCCCAGAGGCTCTTTGATATCTCCGACTTGCCGCCTCCCGATACGGTGGATGGTTTGTGGCATAAGAGGCCTTCAGATTCAGTGCCGATTAGGCGCCAAGCTCCGGTGCTTCCATGGCGGTCCATACGTACGCGGAAGCCCGTTGGGTGCACGTACACCTCGTTCGGCAGTACGCGCAGCTCGTGCTTCTCGCCGTCCTTGGTCCAGCTGGCCTTCTGGCTTTCCAAGGATATGGTGGCGTCCTCCGGCAGGTATACGATGGTGGGGAATACGCGGTCTATGGCATAGCCTTCGGGATGCAGCTCTATGCGGTCGCCCAGTATGCGCTGGAGGTCCTCGAAGCTCTGCCCGCGGGAGCGCAGATTGGTGTCCGGCAGGAAGTTATTGCCCAGATTGAAGCTGGGTATGACGAGGGCTCCGCCTGCGTGCTCTTCCTCGGTAAGGCCAAGGAGATTGGACGCATAGGAAAGCTGCGTCTTGATCTCTTTCTTGGAATAGCCGAAGTAGTTGTCGGCGATGACGGTAACGATGACGCCGCGCTCGTCGCGGGCGCAGATCTTGAAGGCCTTGCCGTCGTTATAGAGCTCGGCGGGGTCCTTCCAGGCCATGCCGTCGGCCTTCTGGCGTTCGGTCGCGTCTTTCCAGGCCGGCAGGCCGAGGTCTTTTTTCTTAAGCTTGGTAAGGTGGGTAGCCAGGACTATACAGCCCGTGTGGCCGCTCCAGTGCAGCGGATCCAGCGCCGCGTCGTTTTCCGCGACATAGGGGTCGCCCGCGTTGCCGAATATGCTTTCCACGAAATCGAGGTTGGCCGCCAGGGAAGCCGGCGCGAAGAAGCGCGTCTCCATGGCCAGCTCAGGCAGGTAGCCGGGCACGGCGGGACGCACCATGGGACGCAGGAGCAGCGACAGGAAGATTTTGGCCTGCTCGGGCTCTCCCGCGGTGAAGGGCAACACCAGCATGTCTTCCGGCGGCTGGAAGGCTGCCTTTAAGAGGCGGGCGAAGGCGAGCTTAGGCACTTCTTTTTTGTCCAGCGGCACGGGCAGGCCGCCATCGGCTATGTGGAACACGCCCTGGGTAGTGCGCCGGTCGTTGGCGGGGTTATGGAGTATGCCGTTGCGTATGCGGTAAGAAGAAAGGGTGGGGGACTTATACTCGTGGGCTTCGGGCGGCAGGGACAGTTCCCTGGACATGCCGTAGCGGTCCAGCGTGAGGCTGCGCGTTGGCATGCGCGGCCTGTCTTCCTCGCTTAGGTCCGCGAGGTAGGCGTCTAGGAAGGCCTGAATGCGGCTGTCGGCGGGCGGCAGGTAGTCGGACAAGAGCCGGCTCTTTTCCCGGTAGTTGGCTATCATAT
>JBFZES010000117.1:0-2936 GCA_041306725.1 Spirochaetaceae bacterium
CTTGCCCTCTACCCCGGCATAGCTATCTTAGCCGCGGGTTTTGACGACGGAGAATACGTGGAAGCCCAGCGGCAGGCCAACGGAGCCTACCGCACCGCGAAAGCGGGACGGCTTACCGGAGGCGCGCTTGTATTCAGGCAGGCCAAGGCCGATCCCGAAAGCGAGCCCGAGCTCGTGCGGCCTAATTACGACCCGCGTACCCGTCCCTGGTACGCCGCGGCCCTGGCCGGCTCGCCCCATTGGACGGACCCTTATGCCCTCTACTCGAACGAGGACCAGGCCATGGCGGCGGCCGTGCCCATACGGGATGAGCTGGGCCGCGTTCGCGGCGCCACTACCGCCACCCTGGTCCTTGCCAACCTATCCGTCTCGCTGGCAGGCTACCGCGAGGCCAAGCATGGCGTATTCATCATCGTGGACGGCATGGGCAAGCTCATAGCCTCGTCCTCCGGCGCGGAAAGCGTGCTCGACGAGGACGGCGTCCGCGCCCGCGCCGTTTCCCACCGCGACAGGCTCATAGCGTCGGCTGCCCAGTCGGCGGGCCTGGCCCGACCAGGCGACGCCCCCGTGGATTTAAGCATCGCCGCCTACGAATTCTCTTTCTTATTGGACGGCGAATCCTATTTAGGCCTACGCAAGCTCTATCAGGACGAGCACGGCTTATCCTGGACCATACTGAGCGCCTTGCGCGAATCGGCATATACCACGAGGCTCGCGCAGGCCGACCAGCGCACCATGGCCATATTGATCGCCTTCATCATATCAGCCTTCGCCGCCGGCTGGTGGGTGGTAAGCTACGTTACCCAACCCTTGCGCGTGCTCTCCCAAGGCGCGGATACGCTCGAATTCGGCGTAGCCCTTCCTGAGGGCTTGCAGAGCCTTTCGGGCAAGAACAACGAGCTTGGCAAGCTCGCCTATTCCTTCCTCGCCATGAAGGAGCGCATGGACCAGAGCTATGGCGCCCTCGAAACGAGCCTCGTAGAGAAAGAAATCCTGCTCAAAGAAGTGCACCATCGCGTCAAGAACAACCTGCAGATCATATCGAGCATACTCTCGCTTCAATCAGGCGCGCTAGAAGACGAAGTATCGAGAAGCGCCTTCGAAGAATGCCAGGACCGCATACAGGCCATGGCCCTGGTGCATGAGGAAGTGTACCAGAGCGGTTCCTTCGAGAAACTGCACATGGCCTCGTATCTTAGTAAGATTTGCGATACCCTCAGGCTCAACCGCGGCAAGCTCAGGTCTATAGAAATAGAGACGGAAGCCGACGATACGAGCCTCCTGCCGCTCGATCAGGCCATACCGCTCGGCCTTATCGTAAACGAACTCATTACCAATGCCATAAAATATGCCTTTCCGGGCAATTGCTGCGGGCGCATACAGGTACGCTTCACACGGGAAGGAAATTCTTGGCTCCTAAACGTTACCGATGACGGCTCGGGGCTGCCCCCTGCCGATACGCATAAGGAAGGCGTAGGCACGCAACTCGTACGCGGACTCGTTGATCAGCTACGCGGTAGCCTCGATTACGCCCAGGCTCCTACAGGCGGCACCTCCATAAGCATACGCATAGACGCGCAAGACTTGGAAAACCAAGGCCGATATAGATAGTTTAGTATTGATTCCGCTTTACAAAGTGGTATATCCTCGCTGAACGTCGGCGGCAGCTTAAGCCGTCGGCCACACCATCACAAAGGGTAGGCCATGAAAAAGCTCGCGTTACTGCCTATGCTCCTTCTCATCGGGAACATAGCCGTTCAGGCTCAGGTTCGGAATCTCGTACCCATCGTACGGCCCGTTCTTCATGAGAACACCAAGTCCTTCATACTCAAACTCAGCGATTCTATGGCCAAAGACGGCTACGACGACGCCGCCGAGTACCTGAAAGCCTGGGCCGAAGGCGGCTTTGGCTCCGGCTTCGTATACCTGGACCCGCGCGACGGCCGCAACTTCGTGGTCACGAACAGGCATGTCGTGGCCCAGGCCGAACTCGTCACCCTGGAATTCGAAAAAGACGACGGCTCCACCACAAGCTACAAGTCCTGCCCCATCCTGGCGGTATCGGAAACCCTGGACCTTGCCCTCATCGGCTTTCCCAACGGCGCTAAACCTTTTAACGCAGGCATAGGCCTCTCCTCTTCGCTGCCTAGTGACGGCCTGGACATATGGAGCGCAGGCTTCCCCGGCCTATTATCGCGGCCCTCCTGGCAATTCGGCAAGGGCAGCGTAACGAACAATAGGGCGCGCGTGCCCGAACTGGCAGACCCCGCCGAGACGGAACTCATCCAACATTCGGCCCCTATAGACCCGGGCAGCTCAGGCGGCCCGCTCCTCGCGGCGGCCAAAGGCGCCGCGTCGGGCTATGAAGTCATAGGCATAAACACCTGGAAGGTGGGCGGCCGCCAGGACACCAACTTTGCCATACCGAGCGCGGCCATACGGAATTTCATACAGGCCGCGCTGGCGCCCGTAAGCACAAGCCCTGGAGACAAGCTGGCCGAGCGTTCGCAGGCCTTCGTAGCGGCAAGCTCCTCTCCCGAAGACGCCTACAAGAAGGTGGCCCGCTTTATATCCTACGAATTCGTGGCTAAGGAAGGCGAGCGCCTCCTTAAATCCGCGCTATCAAGCGCTCCCACGAAAATCCGCAGCGATATAGTCGAACGGTTCGTAGGCAGCTCTCCGGTCGAGGGCCTGCGCTTTGCCATAGCCTACGCCATAGCCGAAACGGCCGAACTCGGCCCCGCACTAGGCCTTGGCCCGCGCGAGGGCATCGTCGTAGACGGCGGCGAGGGCTCCGTGGGCCTTACGCGCGGCGATAGCGCCGTCCCCACCCGCTGGATACTCGAGCATGGCCATTGGAGGCTCGCATCGTTCCCGCCCGTGGAGTCCAAGGCGGCCGCCGCCGCGGCCCAGGAAAAGAAGGACAAGGAATCAGG
>JBFZES010000118.1:0-9139 GCA_041306725.1 Spirochaetaceae bacterium
CCTCATGGAATTGTACGAACAGGGCGTTATAACCAACCGCCTGAAAAGCCTTAAAAAAGACAAGTTCGTGGCCACCTTTGCCATGGGCAGCCGCAAGCTGTACGACTGGCTGGACGACAATGTAGCGGTGGACTTTCAGCGGGGACACTGGGTAAACGATCCGGCGGTGGTGGCCCAGAACTCGAAGATGGTGTCTATCAACACCTGCCTGATGGTAGACCTGACAGGGCAAGTGGCCAGCGAGTCCATAGGCACCAATCAGTATTCCGGCACCGGTGGCCAGTCTGATACTGCCCAGGGCGCTGTTGCCGGCTTTGACGGCAAAGGCAAGTCCATCATAGCCTGCTACGCCAGCGCCAAGGGCGGCAGCGTAAGCACCATAGTGCCCACCCTGCCTGAGGGCAGCGCCGTCACCCTGCACCGTTCCTTCGTGGACCACGTGGTCACGGAGCACGGCGTCGCCAAGCTGCGCGGCCGCACGGTCAAGGAACGCGCGCTCGCGCTCATAAGCGTGGCCGCGCCTGAATTCCGCGAGGAGCTTCGGGGCCAGGCAAAGAAACTCGGCTACATTTAAGGCGCCGCTTGTAGGCGCAAACGAAAAAGGAGCATTTCATGTCAAACGTAGCTATCGTCGGGGCTTATAACGGCAAATTCGGCAATTTCGTCAAGAAGAACCGCGAGACGGGAGAAGTATCCGACCTGCAGAGCATATACGAACTCATGCTGGAGGCGGGGCGCGGCGCGCTCGCCGACGCGGGCATAGAGGCCTCGGCCATCGGCGGCGTGTGGGTAGGCTCCTGCGCGCCGGGGCTCTTCGCCGAGCAGGAACATATAGCCGCCTTCGCCGCCGAGATAGACCCCGAGGGCCTGCGCTATAAGCGCATGACCCGCTGCGAGGACGCCTGCGCATCGGGCTCGGTGGCCCTCTACGACGCGGTGTACGCGGTGGAGTCGGGCCGGATAGACGCGGCCCTCGTGTTGGGCGTGGAAAAGATGAACCTCCTGGATACCAAGGGCGTTACCCACGCCCTGGCAACCTGCTCGTTCTGGCCCGAGGAAGGCGCCAAGGGCGTCACCTTCCCCGCCCTCTTCGCCGAATACGCCAAGGGCTACCGCGAGCGCTACAAGCTTGGCGACGAACTCTTGGCAAAGATGCTCGCCAGCGCGGCCGCGCTCTGTTACCGCAACGGCCTTGAGAACCCGCTGGCGCATTTCGGCAAGGGCGGCCCCTCGGACAAGCTGGGGCTCACGAGCGCCCAGGCCATACTGGACCTGCCCGTCGAGAAGAACCCCATGATAGCCGAACCCCTGCGGCTGCACGACTGTTCCCTCGTAACCGACGGCGCGGCCGGGCTCGTCATCGTGCGCAAGGACCATCCCTTAACCAAGAAGGGCCGCGCCGTGCGCATAGCGGGCATAGGCCACGCCGCCGAGCGCATAGCCCTGTCCTCGCGCAAAAACATGCACGAGCTCCTGGCGGCCAAGGAAGCGGCAAGGCAGGCCTATGCCGAAGCGAAGCTAAGCGCCAAGGATATCGATATAGCCGAGGTTCACGACTGCTTCACGATAAACCACTTGCTCTGCACCGAGGCACTGGGCCTGGCCGCCGACGGCAGGGCAGGCTACGACTACATGGACGGCCGCTTTACGCATGCCGACCGCGTGGCGGTGAACCTCTCGGGCGGCCTTAAAGCCAAGGGCCACCCGGTGGGAGCCACCGGCGTATCCATGCATGCCCTGCTTTATAAGCAGCTCATGGGCGAGCCCATAGGCCAGGCCCACGGCAAGGCGCCGCGGGTGGGCGTAAGCCTCAACGTAGGCGGCTCGGCGGCCACCAACTGCGTAACGGTGCTGGTGCGGGACTAAGGCTTAGCCAGTATCCCCGCCAGAGCGCGCAGCCCGAGCAGATAGGAATCCGAGCCGAAGCCGGCTATGCTGCCGGCGCAGGCGGCGGCGGTCATGGAGCGGTGGCGGAAGGCCTCGCGCGCGGCTATGTTGGATAGGTGTACCTCCACCACGGGGTAGCCAACGGCGGCTATGGCGTCGCGCAGGGCTATGGAGCCGTGGCTGTAGGCGGCGGGATTGAACACGGCGCCCGCCGCCCAGCCCATGGCCTCGTGGAGGGCGTCGATCAGCTGCCCCTCGCCGGTGGCCTGCACTGCCGTGAGCTCAAAGCCGAGTTCGGCGGCCAGCGCGCGCGCCTGGCCCTCTATGTCCTTGAGGCTTAAGCTCCCGTATATGCCGGGCTCCCTCGTCCCCAAGAGGTTTAGGTTAGGCCCGTTCAATAAAAGTATGCGTTTCATAGCGGTTTCTCCCTACAGTAACTTGATTCAATTGTTTCACTGTGCTAGATTCGAGCCCATGGAAGCTCGGCTATCGCGCGACGACATCCATACCCGCCTCGAATCCGCATCAATTTTTTATTTTTATACCTCTTACCTCTACTAGGGCTCTTCGCGCGCGGCCGGGCGGGGAGCACCCGTATAGTACCGGCCGCGAGCGTAGCGCGCCTATGCCCATCCTAGCCAAGCTTAGCCAGAGCCTTGTCCATGCGCGAAAGCGCTTCGAAGAGGAGGCCGTCGGCGGCCGCGAAGGATATGCGCAGGGCGCCGTCATCGCCGAAGGCGGAGCCGGGCACGAGAGCCACGCCCGCCTCATTGAGGAGGTAGAGCGCTAGGTCGGCGGAATCGTTCAAGGGCTGAGCGCCATAGCTTTTGCCGAAGAGGGCCTCCAAGCGCGGGTAGGCATAGAAAGCGCCGTCCGGCGCGCTCATGCGCAAGCCGGGCATGGCGGACAGGCGCTCGGTCATGAAGGCGCGGCGCTTAGCGTAGGCCTCCACCATGGCCTTAGCTTCAGCCTGGTCGCCGCGCAGGGCCTCTAGGCCCGCCAGCTGGGATAGGGCGGCGGCGCAGGTAAGGCTCTGGCCCTGTATGGCTATGCAGGCGTCCATGAGGGGCTTGGGGCCGGCGGCGAAGCCTATGCGCCAGCCGGTCATGGCGTGCGACTTGGACAGCCCGCGCACGACCACGCAGCGCCCGTAGAGTTCGGGCATGGCGGCTGGGCTCGGCGCGTCGGGCACATAGCGTATGGCGCGGTACACCTCGTCGGAGAGTACCCAAAGGTCGGGGCGGCCATGGAGGACAGCGGCCAGGGCCTCAAGCTCGGCGGCGCTGTATACGGCGCCGGTGGGGTTAGAGGGCGAGCAGAGCATAAGGAGCTTCGTGCGAGGGGTCAAAGCCTCGCGCAGGGCGCGGGCCGAAAGCTTATAGCCGGAGTCGGCGCCGGTGGGCACCAGTACAGGTAAACCGCCGGCGAGCTTTACCTGCTCGGCGTAGCTGAGCCAGGCGGGTACCGGTATGATGGCCTCGTCGCCGGGGTCGATGAGGGCAAGGATGGCGCTCGTGAGGGCGCTCTTGGCCCCCGGGCTTACCATGAGCTGCTCGGGCGCATAGGAGAGGCCGCCGTCGGAGCGATAGCTGTCTGCCGCGGCGGCGCGGAGCTCGGCTAGGCCCGCAACCGGGGTGTAGCGGTCGGCCCCGGACAGGGCCAGGCGGCCCGCGGCTTGCAGCACCGCCGCGGGAGGCCTAAAATCGGGTTCGCCCACGGTGAGGTCGATGATATCGGCGCCGCCCGCCTTAAGCTCGCGGGCGCGCTGGTTCATGGCTATGGTGGCCGAAGGCCGTAGGGCCTCGGCTCTCCGCGATAGGGTTGGCATAGGGCCAAGGGTATAGCAGGGCGCCGTGTTTTTGCAAGAAGTAACGTTGATAAAGACGAGCGGAGGACTATATACATGAAGAATCTTAGGCTAACCGGTTCGAAAGAGGGCAGCGCGCGCAGCATCGTGGAAGTGGGCGGCGTACGCATAGGCGAAGGCCTCGTCGTCATAGCCGGGCCCTGCGCTGTGGAATCCGAGGATCAGCTCATACGCACGGCGGTGGCCGTGAAAGAAGCCGGGGCCACCATGCTTCGAGGCGGCGCCTTTAAGCCCCGCACCAGCCCCTACGCCTTCCAGGGCCTAGGCCTACAGGGCCTTAAAATACTGGACAAGGCAAGGCGCGAGACGGGACTGCCCATAGTCACCGAGGTGATAGATACCCGCGACGTGAGCTGGGTGGGCGAATACGCCGACATACTGCAGATAGGCGCGCGCAATATGCAGAACTTCTCCCTCTTGCGCGAGGCGGGCAAATCGGGCAGGCCCATACTGCTCAAGCGCGGCATGTACTCCACGCTGGAGGAATGGCTTAACTGCGCCGAGTACATACTGGCCGAGGGCAACTCACAGATCATACTCTGCGAGCGCGGCATACGCAGCTTCGAGACCTTTACCCGCAACACCCTGGATTTAAGCATCATACCGGCGGCCCGCTCCATCACCCACCTGCCCCTCATGGTAGACCCTTCGCATGGCACGGGCGTGCTTGGGCTCATCGAGCCCATGAGCCTGGCAGCCGTGGCGGCCGGCGCGGACGGCCTTGAGATAGAAGTGCATATAGACCCCTCCTCGGCCATGAGCGATAAGGACCAGCAGCTGTCGCCGGAAGCCTTCGCCAGGCTCATGCGCAAGATCACGGCCCTGAAGGCCGCGCTTACGGAAATAGACGAGGCCGAGGATAAGCGGGGCGGGAAGGGGACGGCCATGGCCGCCGCGCTCGCCGCCGAAGGCGCGATTCGGTGAACCGCATTATAGGCAGCTCGGCGGGCAGCGCCGTGGGCACCGTCGCGGGCAGCGTCGCGGGCGCAGAGCCGGATACGCGCTTCGAGTACTGCCCTATCGGCGCGCGCTCCCCGTCGCCGGGGCTCGAAGCGCTGGCCGAGCCGGGGCGTTCCTTCATCGTCGCCGACGAGCTCACCATAGGCTTCCTGCCAGAGGCCTTCTCTTCCTGCCCGCGGGCCATCGTGCCCCGGGGCGAGGCCGCCAAAAGCCTAGCCAGCCTGGAGCGGCTCTACGAAGCCTTCCTTGAGGCGGGCTTGGGCAGGGACGGAACCGTCATAGGCTTAGGCGGCGGCAGCGTAAGCGACCTGGCCGGCTTCGCGGCCTCCACCTGGATGCGCGGCGTGGACTTCGGCTTCGCGCCTACCACCCTCCTGGCCATGGTGGACGCCGCGCAGGGCGGCAAGAACGGGCTGGACTTCGGCGGGCGCAAGAATCTCATAGGCTGCTTCAGCCGCCCGCGCTTCGTGCTCGTCGATACGGCCAGCCTCGCGACCCTGCCCCCCTACGACCTGGCCTGCGGCCTGGCCGAGGCCCTTAAGCACGGCATCATTGAGGGCGAGGAGCACTTCAGCCTTATCGAAAGCAAAGTCCTTGGGGGCCTGCCCCTCGAGCCGGCCGGCCTTGAAGCCATAGTCAAGGCGTCCATAGGCTTCAAGGGCCGCGTCGTAGCCGAGGATCCCTACGAACGGGGGCCGCGCATGCTCCTTAACCTGGGGCACAGCATAGGCCATGGCGTGGAGGCCGTAAGCGGCCTAGCCCATGGCGCGGCGGTGGCCGTAGGCCTCTTGGCCGCCTTCGGCCTCGCCGCCAGCCTCGCCCGTTCCGGCGGAGACGGCGCGGCCGCTCTCGGCATCGAGCGGACTGCCCTGCGCGTTCGCGCCGCGCTAAAGGCGTTGGGCCTGCCTTTGACCCTTGAGGACGCCAGGCTGACGGCCGCAGCCGAAGCCGCCGCCCATGCCGGTTCGGCCGCGCCGAGCCCGGCCGCCTTCAGGGAGGCCGTGATAGAGGCTATAACGGCGGACAAGAAGCGCCGAGGCGCGGCTATACTCTTCGCCCTGCCTAAGGGCATAGGAAACGTGATCATAGAGCCCGTCGGCCTTGAAGAGCTGTCAGGCTACGTACGGGAGGCGCCATGAACGGCACGGGACGGATTTTCCGCGTGAGCATATTCGGCGAAAGCCACGGGCCGGCCCTAGGCGCGGTGCTGGACGGTATACCGCCAGGCCTGCCCCTAGCCGTCGAGGACTTCTCCGCCGACCTGGCGCGCAGGCGCGCGGGAGCCCCGGGCACGACGCCCCGCGTGGAGGCCGATGAGCCTGAAATCCTATCGGGCCTCTTTGAGGGCCATTGCAGCGGCGCGCCGCTGTGCATAGTCTTCCGCAACCGCGATACCCGCTCGTCGGACTACGAGCGCTTCAAGCGCGTGCCAAGGCCGGGGCACGCCGATTTTACCTCAAGCGTGCGCTACCGGGGCTACGGCGACCCGCGCGGCTCGGGCCACTTTTCCGGCCGCATCACCGCCGGCCTCGTGGCGGCCGGCGTGGTGGCCAAGAAGCTGCTTCCCGGCGCGGTCTTCTCCACGCGGATACTGGAGGCCGGCGGTTCGGCGGACATAGAGGCGGCCATAGCCCGCGCCGCCGCCGACGGCGACTCCATAGGGGCCCTCGTGGAATTGCGGGTGCGCGGCCTTGAACCGGGCCTCGGAGAACCCTTCTTCGAGGCGGCCGAGAGCAGGATAGCGGCCAATATCTACGCGGTGCCCGCCGTGCGCGGCGTAGAATTCGGCGACGGCTTCTCCGCCGCCCGCATGCGCGGCAGTCAGCACAACGACCCCTTCGTAGGCGTGGACGGACGCACGGCCAAGAACGGCGCGGGCGGCATCAATGGCGGCATTACGAACGGCAACGAGCTCGTCATCCGCGTGGCGGTAAAGCCCGCGTCCACCATAGCCAGGGAACAGGAAACGCTCAATTTTAAAAGCGGCGCCATGGAAAGGCTCTCAGGCGAGGGCCGCCACGACAGCTGCATAGCGCTACGGGCCATGGTGGCCCTCGAAGCCGCCTGCGCCATTGCGCTGGCCGATCTATATCTCATAGCCAAAACCTATACGACCGAGCGGGAGAGGAAACAACCATCATGAAACTGGAAGACTTACGGGGAGACATAGACCGCATAGACGCGCGCATCGTAGCCCTGCTCTCTGAGCGCATGGAGAAGGCCCTGCTTACCAAGCGTTTCAAAAAAGCCACCTTGGACGAGGGGCGAGAGCAGGCGGTGCTGGCGGCCGTGGCCGCCCGCTCGGCCTGCCTTGCCGAGCCTGCCTTCACCGAAGGGCTCTACCGAAGCATCATGGCCGAAAGCAGGCGCATGCAGGAGAAGGGGCTTTCCCTCCTGGGCTTTCAGGGCGTGCACGGCGCCTATAGCGACGCTGCCGCCCGAGCCTGGCTGCCCGGGGCGGCCACCCTGCCCTGCAAGGACTTCAAGGATATCTTCGACGGCGTTCAGGAAGGCTACCTCGACTATGGCATAGTGCCGGTGGAGAACACCCTAGGCGGCACCGTGGGCCAGGTAAACTCCATACTGGTCAATTCCGATCTTCGCATCGTAGGCGCCGTGGACCTGCCCGTAGAACACTGCCTCCTTGCCCTGCCGGGACAGGACCACCGAGACATACGCTACGCCTATTCGCACCCCCAGGCCCTGGCGCAGTGCAGGCGCTTCCTGGAGCGCAATCGCCTCGACGGCATAAGCTATTTCGACACCGCCGGCTCGGCCAGGATGCTCTCCGAAGAGCGGCCGCGCAGCACCGCGGCAAGAGCCGGCCGCTTCGCCGCCGAGCTCTACGGGCTTGAGATCATAAAAGAAGGCATACAGGACGCGGCCACTAACCGCACCCGCTTCTTCGTGCTGGCCAAGGAAGGCGGAGCGGCCGCGGAACAGGCTATGGCCGCCGCCAAGGCCGAAGGCTTGGCGTCGGACGGCGGCAGCAAAGCGCCGGGCTCAGTCAGCCCCGCTCCCGCCCTGCGCAAGTGCTCGGCGGTATTCTCCACCGACGATAAGGCAGGCACCCTCTTTACCCTGCTCGAGGTGTTCGCCAAGGCGGGCATAAACCTTACGCGCATAGAATCCGCTCCGTACGAGCCGGGCGACTACGCCATGTTCCTGGATTTCGAGGGTTCCGAGGGCGACGAGGCGATACAAAAGGCCATAGCCCAGGCTAAGGCCCTGGCGTCCAGCTTCAGGCTGCTGGGCAGTTACCTGGAAAGGAAGCTATAGCCATGCGCATAGCCATAGTAGGCGCGGGACGCATGGGCTCCTGGCTCGCCAAGTCCCTTAAGAAGGATCACGGCGTCATAGTGCGCGACAGCGACGCCTCGCACGCGAGCGCCATAGACGGCGTAGGCTTCTGGACGCGCGACGAGGAGCTTGAGGCCTTCGACCCCGAGCTCTTCTTGAACTGCGTGCCGCTGGGAAGCACCGTAGAAGCCTTTAAGGCCCACGAAGGCCTTTTAGGGCCAGGCTGCATGCTGGCCGACATAGCCTCCGTAAAGACGGGGCTTCCCGCGTATTACGGCTCAAGCGCGCGGCCCTTCGTATCCACGCACCCCATGTTCGGCCCAACCCACGCCGACGAAGCCAATCTGCGCGAGCAGAACGCGGTCATAATCGGAGAGTCCTGCGAAGCGGGCAAGGCCTTCTTCCGCTCGTTTTACGCCGGCCTCGGCATACGCCTATTCGAAGAAAGCTTCGACGAGCATGACCGCACCGTGGCCTATTCGCTGGCCACGCCCTTCGCGTCCACCATGGTGTTCGCCGCCTGCATGCGCGAGCTCGACGCTCCGGGCACTAACTTCCGCAAGCACCTGGACATAGCCCGCGGCCTCCTTGCCGAGGACGACACCCTGCTGGCGGAAATCCTCTTCAACCCGCACACGGTACGCCAGCTCGAGCTTATAAATTCCAGGCTGGCCTACCTAAGCCACATCATCAAGGACCGCGACCATGACGAAATGGGCAAATTCCTTGCCGGCCTGCGCAAGAACATAGGCATGGCCTAGGCTCTACTCCAGGCCGCCGAATATCGATGCGCCTAGGCCGGCCAGGTCCTCGAAAAAGCCGGGGTAGGACTTGGCCGCGCAGCCGGCGCCTTCTATGCCCACCCTATCCGCGGCTGCCAGCGCGGCAACCGCAGCGGCCATGGCTATGCGGTGGTCGCCCCGCGAGCGGACGATGCCGCCCGATAGCGGCTGCGGCGCTCCCCCTTCGGGGCGCACCACGAGCTCGTCGCCCTCCTGGGCTAAAGCCAGGCCGAGCGAGGCGAACTCCGTTATGAGCGCCTCGGCCCGGTCGCTTTCTTTGTCCTTTAGCCTTGAAGCCCCCCGAATGCGGCTGCTTCCCTCGCAGCGGGAAGCCAGCGCCACG
>JBFZES010000119.1:0-7393 GCA_041306725.1 Spirochaetaceae bacterium
TGGATTTCTATAGACGTAACTACATAGCAGGCGCTCACCTGTCAGCCGTGGTGCTAGGCTGCACAGACCGCACTATGGAGCGCCTCATAGAGGTATCGGAGACCCTCCGCACCAGAGAGCGCTTCCATGGCTATCTGCACCTAAAAGCCATACCCGGGGCTTCGGACGAACTCGTGCTTGAGGCTGCCCGCTGGGCTGACCGGGTGTCCGTGACCATAGAAATGCCCAGCGCCAAAAGCCTCGCCGCCGTCGCTCCGGACAAAAGCCCCGCATCGATTTTCAAACCAATGCGCGTTCTTGCCAGGGCCAGCGGCTTCGAGCCGCGTAGCCTTAGCGCCGCTCCTGCCGCGGCCGATCCTACGCCGATAGGCCCGCGCGAGCCACGAGGACTAAGCCTTGATGGCTCAAACAGGCTCATACCCCCCCCTGGGCCGCGGCTGCTTGAAGCCCGCACGCCGGCGGATAATGAAGCACAGGCGATGTACAAAGCCGATGCGGAATCAAGCGGCTCGGCTCGTCCCTACGAGCTTCCTACGGTCATGCAGGCGCGTAAGCTGCGCCCGCGCAATCCCCAAAGCGCGCTCTTGCCCGCCGGCCAGACGACGCAGATGGTCATAGGGGCGAGCCCCGAATCTGATAGGGACATACTGGTTTTGGCTGAAAACCTCTATCTGGCCTACGACGTACGGCGCGTGTACTACTCTGCCTACGTGCCCACAGGCTCGGATCCGCGCGTCCCCGCGCTCGCCGGGCCGCCCCTCCTCCGCGAGCCCCGTTTATACCAGGCCGACTGGCTCTTCCGCTTCTACGGATTTGCCGCCTCGGAAGTGCTCGATGGGGGAGCCCCTAACCTGGATGCCGAGCTTGACCCTAAATGCGCCTGGGCCCTGCGTAATCTGCAGCGCTTTCCCATAGACGTTAATAAGGCGGAGTACCTGGAACTCCTGCGCGTGCCCGGCATAGGGCCAAAAAGCGCTATGCGTATCGTACGGGCGCGGCGCCAAGCGCCCCTTAGCGTGGCAAGCCTACAGCGCATAGGCGTGGTCATGAAGCGCGCGCGCTGGTTCCTCTGCTGCTCGGGCGTGCCGGCCTTCGATACAGCGGCCCGTGGCGCTTCCGCGCGAGCGCCTTCCATTGATAACCCCGATGGGCTCCGGGCGCTCTTGGGCGACGGGGCCGGTAACGCGCTTCTTCCCTTACAGCGGGAGTTCAGTTTCTAGCCATGCAGGAAGAGGTCATCGTGCTGGTGCACGACGGGAGTTTCCCAGGCTTTCTCTGCGCCGTGGCCGAAGCGCTCAACGAGGAGGCCGCAAGCGGCATGCTTCCGCGCCTGCGCTCCGCGAAGGCGCTGCCCGGGCTCTTTGAGGAGCGCTTTCCGGTAAGCCGGGACGACGCACGGGCCGCCGCGCTCTGGTCGCGCTTGGCCCGGCGAGCGGGGGAGGAAGCCATGCTCACGGCGCTCGACGCCTTCTCGTCCGACCTTGAAGGCGCCGACGAGGCGGTCGCCCGCGCGCTTGCCCGAGCGCGGAGGGAAGGCGGCTCGGCGCTCAATGAGCTGGGAGAGCCGTCTATGCTGCTCGTGGAGAAAGCGGCCGCGCGCACCAGGGCGGAAGCCCACTTGATGAAAGGCCTCGTGCGCTTTTCCGAGTTGAGCGACGGTTCCTGGTATGCCAGCATACGGCCGGATTGCGAAGTCTTGCACTTATTGGGCGACCACTTTAGCGATCGCTTCCCCGGCATGCGCTGGCTTATACACGACAGGGGCCGCGGCAAGGCCATCCTGCATGAGGCGCATGGCTCGTGGACGATCGAAGAAGGCTTTGCGCTAAGCGCGCCTATTGGGGAAGACGGCATCGCCCTTCCCCTCTTTTCCGGGCAGGAATCCAGCCTAAGGGCTGCCTGGGCGCGATACTTCAAGAGCGTGGCTATATCCGAGCGGAAGAACCCCAGGCTACAGGCTAACCATATGCCCAAAAAGTACTGGCCGGACCTGCCTGAGCTGGCTAAGGATACCTAAGTATGGCCGCGTGGAGGCCGCGCGTTAATCGGCGCAGGCCTACTTAAACCTGGCCAACTCCATGGATAGCGCGTCGACGGCGCGCTTCGTGCGCTCGACCTCGGCGCGTACCTGGCTAAAGGTCTGCACCATGGTTTGTACGCCTTCGGTCTGGCTCTTCGAGCCCGCGGCTATATCCTGCAGGCTGGACAAAAGGCCGCTCAAAGCCGTGGCCATGAGGCTGGCGCGGGTATCCTGCGCGCTCGCCAGCGAGGATATGGCGTCGGCCGCCCCGAGCACGGCGCTGGCCGAGCCGGCTACGACCTGAGCCTCCCGTTCCTGCTTGCGCATAGCCTGGTCTATGCCCCGCGATATAGACTCGGATTCCGCAAGGCCCCGCACGAGCTCATCCAAGGCCTTGCCCGAGCCCGCGGCGAGCCGCACGCCCTCATCAAGCTTGGTCATCATATCGGTGAAGAGCGCGCGCACGGACTTGGAGCCCTTGGCCGAGGATTCGGCGAGGCTCCTCACCTCCGCGGCTACCACCGCGAAGCCTGAGCCCGCGGCGCCGGCGTGCGCCGCTTCTATGGCCGCGTTCATGGCCAGCAGATTGGTCTGCGCCGCTATCTTGTCTATGGCTCCCAGCGTATCGAGCACCCTGTCCGCCGCATCCGCTACCAGCGTTATGGCGGCCGCGCTCGCGCTGGTGGTATCGCTGCCCGCCTTGCCCTGCTTGGCCAGGATCTCCGCGAGCTCTCCCGACCTGGCGGTCATGGCGCTCACCTCGCGCATGCTTTCGAGCATAATCTCGACGGCTTTGGCGCTCTCCGACGAAGAGCCGCGCTGTTCCCCGGCGGCCGCGGCCACCGAGCCGGTAGCCGCCTGGAACTCGGTCACCGCGGATGCTAGGCGCTTGGAACCGGTTTCCTGCGCCTCAAGCTCATCCTGCAGATAGGCCGCGTCGCGCTTAGCCTCGTCGGCCCTGCGTTCCGCCTCGGCCAGCATGCCGTCCACGGACGCGGCGGCCGCCGCCGTCTCCTCGGAGGCAAGCGCTATGCGCCGCGCTAAATCCTGGAAGCGCTGCAGCATGCGGTTGACGTACTCCCCCATCTCGCCTATCTCGTCCATCACGCGCAGCTCAACCCGTCTGTTTAGATCCACTTGATCGGAATCCAAGGCCCTTAAACGTTCCGATATCGCGTCGAATCGTCCCCTGGTACGCAAGGCATTGGTTATGTGCACGCCGGCGGCGACCGTAAGCAAGAAGAGCGCTTCAAGAACGAAGACGAGGCGCTCTGCGTCCTGGGGGCTTAGGCCGCGCTCCCAGGGCAGGGGCAGCGCTTCGAAGTCTACCTCTACCCGCGAGCTTATTACCGCTATGCGCTTTTTGATGCCTTCCCTGTACAAGCGCGCCGCCTCGTCGGCGCTGTCGCTGCGGGCGAGGGCTTCGGCCGCTATAGCGTTGAGCTCCACGCCGTCGCGCAGGGTAAATTGCAGGAAGCTGAGCGCGTAGAATACCATGGCGAGGCCGAGCAGCCACTGATGCGTCGTATTGCGTATTTGTCGCTTTCTGTCGCCAATTTCGTAAATTCCCAATCGGTCGCGAAGCGGGGCGAACACCATTTCATTGAGGGCGTTTTGCGCGCTCGCGTAAATAAAGCCGCCCGCGAGATTGGACAGCAGTATGATCAGGCGATCGAAGCGGAAGAGGCTTAAGAGTCCGTCGGAAATGATCTGCAGGGCAAGGAAGCCGGCGGCGAAGCCTATCTCATTGACGATGAGCACGAGCCGCGAAAAGCGTATGATGCGCTTGCGGGTAAGCTCCGCGTAGCCGGCCGGCAGTATATCGCCTGAGTCGAGCCGCAGGGCGGCTTTCTGTATGGGCAGGGCGGAGAAGAAGAGAACGGCGCCGAAGATCAGCGAAGGCGGCGCTACGTAGGAGGCAAGAAAGGCCAGCACCGACGGCAAATACCCCTGAATGCCGGGTATGCCCAGGATTATGCCGTCGCGTATAAACGCTACGCTCTGTATGACGAAGTATACGCCGCTGATCATTAACGCGGAATTCAAGGTTACCCGCAGCGCCATCGTTTTGCTCTTCATAGTAGCCCCTTGACTCTTGCTTTTCTTAAAAACGGTTTCAGTGCTCTCATGCGGCAAACCCCGCCTAATCCTTAAGCGCCGCGGGGCCTACACAGTTTATACGGCTAAAGGAGCGAAAAAGGCAAGCGCCGTCCATCGCGGGCATTATAGCCGATGCCTTAGCCGCCCCGACCTCCATGCAGAGGGCCGGGAACCCGACCCCAGGCGAAGGGCACGCCGTAAAGCCCGCCAAGCGCTTCCGGGCTCAGCGTTTCATCGCTGGGACCTTGCGCTATGAGCCTTCCTTCCTGCATGAGCGCGGCGTCATCCGCCGTAGCGAGGGCGAAGCCAAGGTCATGGGTGGACAAGAGCACGCCGCCGCCGGCCGCCGCAATGGCGCGCAATACACCGCCCAAGGCCAGGATATGGGCCGGATCGAGCATGTCGGTGGGCTCGTCGAGCACGGTCCACCGGGCTTCCTGCACGAGCGCCCGCGCCAGGCGCACCAGCTGCAGTTCTCCACCCGAGAGCGCGGTTACGCGTTTATCCGCCTTGGCGGCCATGCCTACGCGTTCCAGCGCGTCCTGAGCCAATGCCGCGTCCCTGCCGCCTGGGATGCCCAGATAAGGCAGATGGGGAGCCCGCCCAAAGGTGACGTATTCCACGCAGCTGAAAGAAAAGGCTAGGCGTTCCATTTGCGGCAGGAAGGCTACCCTTCCCTCGCGCTCAAGCGATCCCGCGCTGGGTTTGAGCCATCCGGAGGCAATGCCCAGGGCGGTGGACTTGCCGCTGCCGTTCGGCCCTAAAATCGCCGTTACCCTTCCCGGCGAGGCGCTGAGGCTGAAATCTCGCAGGGCAAAGGAATTCTCGCCCTTATAACGGTAAGAGACCGCTTGAAAGCGCAGCATGCTAGCCCCGTTCCACGCGCACGCGCCTGCTTAAGAGCAGGATGAAAAATACTACGGTGCCGAGTAAGGCGGTAACGATGCCCAGCGGCAGTTCGCCGGGGAAGAGCCCCCGTGACAGGGCGTCGGCGAAGACGACGAAGGCCGCGCCGAGCAGCGCCGAGCCGCTGAGCGTGGACGCGCCGTCGCTGCCGAGTATAAGGCGCGCCGCGTGCGGCACTATGATGCCTACCCAGGATACCGTGCCCGCTAAGGCCGTCACGGCAGCCACGCCAGCGGCCGCGAAGCCCAGGGTAAGGCCGCGTTCAAGGCCGGGCTTAGCGCCTAAGGAAACCGCCGTGGCCTCGTCCAAGGACAAAAGCGTTATGCGCCAGCGGGTAAGGAGCACGAAGCCAAGGGATACGAGGGCAAGGGGCGCGGCGAGGGCCAGATTCTTCCAGCTTGCGCCGGAAAGGCCGCCCATCATCCAGTAGGTAATCTCCGGCAATTCCTTCTGCGGATCAGCGCCGTATTTAACCAGGGCGACCGCCGCAGAGAAGAAGGCGGATACGGCAATGCCCGATAAGACGAGGCGCAATACCTGGCCGCCGAAACGCAGCCTGGCGGCCAGGAAAACCGAAATCGCGAGGGCGAGCGCGGCGAAGCCGAAGGCCGAGCCGAAAAGAATGAGCGGGCTCGCTCCGGCTACCAGGGCCAGCGCGGCCCCGAAAGAGGCTCCTTGGGAAACGCCCAAGAAGCCAGCGTCGACGAGGGGATTGGCGAAGACGAGTTGGAAGGCGCAGCCCGTAGCGCCCAGGGTGGCGCCGAGCAGCAGGGCCCCAAGGACGCGCGGAAGCCGTATAAGGGTAAGCACGCGCAACGCAACGGGATCTTCCGCTATCATCCTGAGGCTCAGGAAGCCCGGGCTCGGATAACGGCCGAAAAGGAGGGCCGCCGCGGAAAGGGCAAAGAGCAGGGCCAGCCCTAAGCCCAAGCGCGGCCCCGTTCCCGGCGACCGAGCGCCGGGGAGCCTGGTCACTGCCAGTTACCCGAAAGCCGCGGCCTTATGACTGCGTCGAAGCGCGCGTCATCCAGTTGATAAAAAAGCTTGAAGAAGCGCCTGGCTTCCGCCTCTATGGATACGCTTGCCGATCGCGCCGGGTAGAGCAGCTTGGAAAGCCAGAGCAAGCCCAAGCCCCAGCGCGTATCGGGCTGGTCCCAGGAATAGAAGTCCTGCGCATAGCCGCGTACCGCCCCGGATCGCGCCGCCGCCATGGAGGCGAAGCGCTTGTCCGCCTTGAACGATTCAGCCAGGGCCTTTGCGTCTTCCTTGTACGATATGAGCACGACCAGGTCCGGATTCCAGGCCAGTATCTGCTCTGGCCCCACGGTAGCCCAGCCGCTGCCGGGATTGGCCCCCTTCCATACGGGCTTCCCTCCCGCGAGCTCAACGAGGCGCGTTTGCATCCAATCATCCGGCGGTACTTGGTAGCTTCCCGCCCCGGCCTGCATGACCAGCACCCGGGGAGGCTCTAGGCCGGCCTGCCTGGCGGCGGCGGCGGCCTCTTCGGCCCTGCCCACGATTTCCTTGTAGTAGCGCACCAGTTCTGCGGCGCGCGCTTCCGACTTAAAAGCGGAGCCGAGCAGCCCCAGTTCCGCGTAATAGTCTTCGGGGCTCTCGAGATTAAGATAGAGCGCCGGTATGCCCAAGGATTCAAGGCCGACGCCGAGGCTGGACTTCATCGTCGATTTCACTATGACGAGGTCGGGGCTTAGGGCCGCGTATGCCTCTGCTCCAGCCGTACGATCCAGGCTAGGCTTTGCCAAGAAACCGGGGTCTACCGCTTCTAGGAAGGCGCCGAGCCCCTGGTCGGTGCCCGCTATAGCCACGACGGCGGGCCTGGCGGCTGGAAAGGCATACAGAGCGTCGGCCACCATGGCCACGGCCCTTCCGCCAAGCACCACGCGTCGCGCTTGGGCCGGCAGAGGAACTTGGGCGTTTATGGGCAGGACGCTAAGGAAAAAAAGAACCGCGAAAAGCGCGGCGCCTGGGATAGGTTTATTGTGAGCCATGCATTGAGGATAACACGGGTCAGGGCGTCAGGCAAGCATTGGCGTAGGCTTCGGGCGTATCCAGGTCCAGGGCTATGCCCCTATCGGCGAGCTCTACCCGCGCCCAGGGCAGTCCCATGAGGAAGGACCTGAGTCGGCCGTCGGGGGCCAGGCCGTCCATGGCGTTAAGGAAGGCGAAGGGTATTAGCACCGGATGCCCTAACTCGCCCTCGGCGCTGGGGAAGAGGGCGGCGCTCGCCGATCCCGAACTTGCGCGGCGCCTAGCCTCCTCAAGGAGCGCGCTAAAAGCCCTTGCCGGCAGCAGGGGCATGTCGGCGGGCGCCACGAAGAAGCCCTGCCCGCGCGGGTCGAGGCGATA
>JBFZES010000120.1:0-2828 GCA_041306725.1 Spirochaetaceae bacterium
GCCCGAGCAGAAGCGCCAGGCTTTGGCGCGCCTCGACGCCATGCGCTCGTATGCCGAGAGCGACCTCTGCCGGCGAAGGCTCATACTGAGCCACTTTGGCGAAAGCCCCCCTGCCGCGGACTGCGGGCATTGCGATAACTGCAGCGGCGAGGCTCGGGAACAGGCCGACTATACGGTGCCCGCCCTGAAACTGCTCTCCTGCGTTAAGCGCAGCGGCGAGCGCTTCGGCGCGGCTCACGTGGTGGACGTGCTACTCGGCGAGAGCACGGAAAAGGTACAGCGCTTCGGGCACGAAGGGCTGTCCACCTTCGGCATAGGCAAGGAGCTGCCCAGGGCCGCCTGGCTATCCCTTGCCAGAAGGCTCTTGGCTACCGGCCAGCTCGCGCGCGATCCTGAGCGCTCCACGCTTTCCCTTACCGCCTCGGCCTATGAGCTATTCAAGGCTAAGGGTCCGTATAAGGCCCCAATTTCGGCCATTGAAGGCGCGCCTGTGGCATCGGGCGCCGCGCCGGGGACGGCCGCGGCAAAAGGCCGCCGCAAGGCCCGGGCGGCTCCCCCCGATGAGCGTTCGCTCGCGCGCATAGCCGACGGCGACGAGGCGGGAGCGGAGCTCTATATGCGCCTGCGCGCCTTGCGCAAGGACCTGGCCGACGGGCTCGGCGTGCCTCCCTACGTGGTATTCCCCGACCGTACGCTCATGGAAATGGCCAGCCTGCGGCCGCGCGACGAGGAGGCGCTCTCCGCCATTTATGGCGTGGGCGCGACGAAGCTGCGGCGTTACGGGAGCGAGTTCCTGAAGCTGCTTAACGCGTAACTGGTTCCCCGAAGCTTGTTGCTCACCTTAACCGCCGCGCCGCTTGTATGATCATGAAAGTATTTACCGCTTTCCCCTGCATATCCGAAGCGCCAAACGAGGGCTTCGGGGAACAAAACGACGCATGGCCGGCATCTTTGCGCTTGACAGCGGGAGGAAACGGCGCAATACTATGAAAGAACTTTCATGAACAAAGTTTCATTCGCGTTAACCGATTTAGTCAAAGGGCGTACATGACGGGTAAGCCGGCGGCCACGATCTATGACGTGGCGCATAGCGCAGAGGTAAGCATATCCACGGTTTCTCGCTACCTGAATAATCCCGCCAAGGTGGCAAAGGACACGGCGCTACGCATAAGCGCCGCCATTGAGGCGCTATCCTACATACGCCAGGGCAACACGGGCTCCCGCCAGAGCAGGCAGGCCGGACGCATAGGCGTGCTCGCGCCGTTTTTTCCCGCCACGTCCTTCGTGGAACGCATGCAGGGCATGACGCCCATACTGCATGAGGCCGACTGCGAAATGCTCGTATACAGCATCGATTCGCCTGAGCAGCTCCATAACCACGTGCGCACGGGCTTCTTCGCCAAGCGCCTTGACGGCATCATCATCATGGCCATGACCCTTGACGACGAGAACGCCGCCCAGCTCCATAGGTCGGGGCTGCAGGTCGTCCTCATAGAGCAGCACAATCCGCTCTTCTGCTGCATAGAATGCGACAACATACGGGGCGGCGCTCTCGCCGCCGAGTACCTCGTCAACAGGGGCTACGCGCCCTGCGGCTACCTGGGCCAGCAGACGGCCTTGCCTTATAGCCTCCAGCCGAGCGCGCTCCGTATACAGGGCTACGCCGACGCCCTGGCAGCCGCCGGGCGGAGCCTGAACCCCGCCTACGTAAGGCTCGGCGACGTGTCGGTGGATGGCGGCTACGCCATGGCCATGGACCTGCTGCAGCGAAAAGAGCGGCCTCGCTCGTTATTCGCCATGTCTGACCTGCAAGCCTTCGGCGCCATAAAGGCCGCCAGGAAGCTCGCGCTGCGGGTGCCCGAAGATATAGCGATAATCGGCTTCGACGATATCGAGGCGGCGGATTATATGGAATTGACCACGATCAGTCAGTCATTGAAAGAGTCGGGACGGCTGGCGGCTGAACTGCTCCTAGGAAGGATACGCGAACCGGAGCGTCCCCTGCGGAGCATACAGCTGAGGGTATCGGTCGTCGAGCGTTCGAGCGCCTGAGTCGGCATCATAGGAGGGGGTCGCGCCGCCGCTACCCAGGCTAGGTCCTAAGCAAGAATTTTTAGCATCGGTGATATGCACTATTTTATTTTCTAGGGAGGAAACTGTTATGAAGAGATTTCTGGTAGTACTCATGGTAGCCTTGATGGTTACCGCGTTCTTCGCCATGGGCTGCGCCAAAGAGCCCGTAGCCGCCAAGCCCGGCACCCTCACGCTTATGCAGAATAAGCCCGAGATAGACGGCGTGCTTAAGGCCTATGCCAACGCATGGGGCGCCAAGAACAACGTTACCGTCACCATCAAGTCCATAGGCGGCACCGCCGGCGCCATGGGCCCGCAGCTCAAGGCCGATTTCGCCGCCGGCGATATGCCCGACATCTTCACCTTCGACGGCCTCGAAAGCTACAAAGAGTGGGAAGGCGTCGTGCTCGACGTATCGGGCGAGCCCTGGACTTCCAAGACCTCGGTGGCCTTCAAGTACAACGGCAAGACCTTCGGCGCTCCCGTAGCGGTAGAGGGCTGGGGCATGGCCTACAACGCCGACATGCTGGCTAAGGCCGGTATCGACCCCGCCACGCTCAACAACTACGACGCCTATAAGGCCGCCTTCGAGAAGCTTAACGGCATGAAGAAAGAACTTGGCGTGAACTCCGTGGTATCCATGGCCGCCAGCGTAGAAATGGGCTGGGTGACCGCCCACCATAACTTCAACTCGCTCCTCGCCAATGGCCTGCCCTATGGCGACCTTTCCGTGGTAAACGCCCTGCTGGCCGGCA
>JBFZES010000121.1:0-4581 GCA_041306725.1 Spirochaetaceae bacterium
CTTGCAGCCGTCGCGCAGCACCGTGATGCGGTCGCACAGGGCCGTGACCTCGTGCAATTTATGGGATATGAAGACAAGGCCGTGGCCTTCCTTGACCATTTTCTTAAGGATAATAAAGAGGTCGTCCACTTCCTGCGGCGTGAGCACGGCGGTGGGCTCGTCAAGGATGATAATACTCGCGCCACGGTAGAGGGCCTTGATGATTTCTACCCGCTGCTGCTCGCCCACCGATAAGTGGCCCACGAGGTCATTGGGGTTCACCTTGAGCCCGTAGGCCGCTGACAGCTCGCATATGCGCTCGGTGACCGATTTTAAGTCTAGAAGGAATTTCTTGTCCGAGCTTTGGCCTAAGGCCACGTTCTGGGCCACGGTCATGGTGGGCACGAGCATGAAGTGCTGGTGTATCATGCCTATGCCGGCATCGAGGGCGTCGGCGGGGGAATGGAAGCGGCGCACGGAGCCGTCTATGGCTATGCTGCCGCCGTCGAGCTGATACATGCCATAGAGTATCTTCATGAGCGTACTCTTGCCCGCGCCGTTTTCGCCTAAGAGGGCGTGCACTTCGCCGGCGTGGAGGTCGAAATCTATGTTGTTGCAGGCGAGGACGCCGGGAAAGCGCTTCACTATGCCCGTCATCTGTACCTGTTGTATCATGCCAGCCATCGCAACCTCCAAAAAAAAGCCCCAAGCCTCGCGCAGAAAAACGGGAGTACCCGTAGGGCGATACTCCCGTCGCTTTACCTCTACAGTAAAGTCAGGCTATCAGGGCATAGCCTTGATGGTACCGTTCTTGATGCCCGCTATGGCTGCGTCGGCCTTGGCCTTTACGTCCGCGGGTATGCTGAACCCGGGATTGAAGGCTATCTTAAGGCCGCCGTTGGCCAGGGTAAGCACAAAAGCGTCGCCGCCGAGCTTGCCGGCCTTGCGATTAGCTATGATGTCCCTGAGCATGCCGGTCCAGTCGTATACCTGGGAGGCTACGGTAAGGTTGGGCGCTAGTGATGCCTGGTCCGCCTGGGTGCCGAACCAGAGCACGTTGCCCGCTTCCTTGGCGGCGCCTATGGAGCCGACCACGGATTGGGAGGAACCGGTAAGGGCGCCGGCGCCGTTGGCTATGTGGGTTTTGGCCGCCGCGGTCATAAGGGCCACGTCGGAGAAGCTGCCGGTCCAGGTCTTGGATATGGGCATAGTCGCGTTGACCGAGGCAACGCCGGTCACGAAGCCGACGATATAGGTCTTGGCGTCGCCCACTTCTACGGGGCCGGTAACGCCAATCTTGCCCGTCTTGGATAGGAGGGCGGCGAGGACGCCGTTCACGTAACCGCCCTGCTCGGCGGCGGCTGTGTAGGCGTATACGTTCTTAAGGCCGAAGTTGTTCACGTCGGTGCCCCAGGCGAATACGGTCTCGGGGAAGTCCGGCGCTATCTCGCGTATGCTGGAGCCGTACTGGGAGCCGTGGCCTATGACTATGTCGAAGCCCTGGCTGGCGTAGTCGCGGAGAGCGGCGGCGGCGTCGGGTACGTTGAACATGTTTTCGGAATACTTGAGCTCGAGGCCCGCGGCCCCGCCCATTTCCTTCTGTATGGTCTGCAATGCCTGCCACATGGACTGGCTGAAGGCCATATCGGTGGTAGAGCTGGGCATGACGACGGCGATGCGCAAGGGCTTGGCCGCGCTCGCGGGAGCGGCTTCCTTGGTTCCGGTGGCGAAGGCCGTGGCGCCGATAAGCGCGAATAGGACGAGGGCCATGAGGATCCTAGTCAACTTCATGCTGGATCTCCTTTATATAAGTTCTACCGCGCCTACGGGGCGGCATTGCAGGAAGAACGACGTCTTCCGTACGACCAGGGCTAATTCTCGCCTCTGAAGAATTGCTTATTCAGGGCGGCGGGCTGCTTGCCACGGTTCACGGCCACGGTGAGCACCACGATGGTAAGCAGATAGGGCAGCATGACCGCAAGGCTAGCCGGCACGTCTATGCCGAGCACCTGCAGCCAAAGCTGAGCCGAGTTGGCCAGGCTGAAGAGCAGGGCGCCGCCGAGCACGCCCACCGGGCTCCAGCCGCCGAAGTAAACCAGGGCAACCGCTATGAAGCCCTGGCCCGCGGTAAGGTTGTCCTGAAAGAGGTTCGCTATGGATATGGACAGGGAAGCGCCTGCCACGCCCGCGAGCACAGCGCCTAGGCACACGCTGAAATAGCGTATGCGATTGACGTTAATGCCCACCGAATCGGCCGCCGCGGGATTCTGGCCCACCGCTTTGATCTTAAGGCCGAGCGTGGTCTTTTCCAAAATCCACCAGCAAATCGGGACAAGCAGGAAGCCTCCGTATACCAGCACGTTGTTGTTGAAGAGTATGGGGCCTATGAAGGGTATGTCGCCTAAGAGCGGTATCTTTACCGGAGCAAAGCCGGATACGGTCTTCACCGTGCCGACGAGCACCTTGAAGAGCAGGCTCGACATGCCCAGGCCGAACATCTGAAGGCCTATGCCGCTTATGCCCTGCTGGGCTTTTAGGGTGACGCTGACGAGGCTCATGATGAGGCCCATGATGAGGCCGACGAGCATGGCGGCGAGCAAGCCCAGCCACACGTTGCCGGTAAGGAGCACGGCGTAAAAGGCGAAGAAGCCGGCCAACAGCATGATGCCGTCGACGCCGAGGTTAACCACGCCCGAAAGCTGGGAAAAGGTCTCGCCCAAGGCGGCGTACAGGAAGGGTGTGGACAGGGCTATCATGGTGCGGAGCACGCCGGAAAGGACCTCGAAGGATAAAACGTTCATCATTGCTCTGCATCCTTGCCGGGGGCTGCCACGATAGCGGCGGTTTTACTCTTTTTTATCATGTTATGGATCCACAGGGCCGAGCCGGATACGAAAAGGACGATGAGCCCCAATATGGCGTTGATGAGGGCGGCTGGTATCTGTACGGCGCGCTGCATGGTATTGGCGCCTACGAGCAGGCCTCCGAACAAAACGGAGGCGGGCACTATGCCCAGGGGATGCAGGCTGCCGAGCAGTGCCGCCACTATGCCGGTAAAGCCGTAGCCTCCGGTAAGGCCTTCCAGTATGCGGCGGTGCACGCCCATTACCTCTATGACGCCGGCTAATCCGGACAGGCCGCCGGCTATGGTAAGCGAAAGCATCTGGTTGAAGGGAACGTTTATGCCCGAGTAGCGCGAAGCGTTAGGGTTAAGGCCCACCGCGCGTATCTGGTAGCCTATGGTGGTCCGCCAGAGGAAGATGTACACAAGTACGGCGAAGCCGAGCGCTACGTACAAGCCAGAATGCAACTGGGTGCGGGGCACGAGCCTGGCTAGCCAGGAGGCTTCCGGCAGGCGGGCCGACTGCGCGAGGAAGGTGCCGGCCTTTATGCCTTCGGGGTCCATCATGGGGCCTTGCAGGAGGAAATTCATGAACTGCAAGGCTATGGCGTTCATCATGATGGTGCTTAATATCTCATTGACTTTGAAGCGCGCTTTAAGGAGGCCGGGAATGAAGCCCCAGAAGGCGCCGGCTATGAAGCCCACGGCCATGCAGGCCGGTACGAGGATGGCGCTGGGCAGGTCGGGGAAGCTAAGGGCCATCCAGGTGCCGGCTATCGAGCCAAGGATGATCTGGCCTTCGCCGCCAACGTTTATGACGCTCGCGCGGAAGGCTATGCACACGCCCAAGCCCACGAGCAAGAGGGGCGTGGCCTTTACCAGGCTCTGGGACAGGCCGCTTATGGAGCCGAACGCGCCCTGGAGCATGGCCGAATAGGCGACGATGGGATTGGTCTTGAGCATGAGCAGCACAACGGCGCTAATGGCGAGCGCGGCTATCACCCCTAGGAAGGGAACCAGGGTGCGCAGCATGAACTCAAAGCCGTCGCCCTTTTTAGGAGCCTTAACCGCTGCCGTATTCCTCTGTAGCATAAACGCCATTGGCATGCCCCTTGCGTTTCCAATGAAAATGGATAGCACTGCGAAGCGCAGCTTGTTTTCGATGTTCGCTCAGATTATGCCAGAATCCTTGCGGCGTCAAGAAAATGTTGTCTCGGATCTCCGTAGTTTTTGCCTCGAGGCGCTTATGCCGATAAAAAAAAAGCGCTTGCGAAAATTACTGTATACGAGTACAGTTCTCTGTGGATAACTTGCTTTGAGGAGCCTGGGCATGGAAGATAGCGCGTTTAGCCATGAGGATACGCAAAATTTTTACACGATAACCGACGCTGAAACGATGAACGAGTTCTTCATGAGCCTAGTTAGTTCGGGCGATCATTGGATGTTCATATCGAGCCGCGGCGCATTGACCGCCGGCCGCATATCCGCCGACCATGCGCTCTTTCCCTATGAAACCGTGGATAAGATCATGGCGGGGCGGGGGCAAAACGGGACGCGCACGCTCTTGAGGCTCCATGGGCAGGGCATTGGTTCCTTGTGGGAACCCTATGCGGATTGGTCGCAGGGGTTCTGGCGCGTGCGGCGATCCATAAGCAAGAACTTTACCGGTAGCATGGTGCGCTTCACAGAAGAGAACCTTGATTGGGGCCTGCGATTCTCCTGGTCTTGGACTTTTTCCCACGGCCGTGGCTTCGTTCGTA
>JBFZES010000122.1:0-10855 GCA_041306725.1 Spirochaetaceae bacterium
GCTGCCCATACTCGAGCGCGAGGCCGCCGTAGCCGGCGTCGCCTTAGACCTGCGGGAGGCCCAGCCGCTCTCCGCCAGCGCGGGAGGCCGCCTGCTCGCGGACATCGCGCTCCTAGCGCAAAGCCAGCGCTCGTTCTCCGCCATGAGAAGCCTGCTCCTCGACCGCTCGCGGCCATGGAAGGCCGAACTCGATCCTCGGGCCCTCATAGACCTTGGCATACGAAAGCACATACTGGCCGCGCTGCCTGGCGTCGATATATGGGAAGCGTCCATGGGGCCTAAAGACGACAAGGAGCGCAGGCTCTACCGCGGCCTACGAAGCGCATCGGAGCGCATTGCGGACGCGGCCGGCTTCAGCCAGCTGCGATCCGCCTTTGACGCCTTCAGGCGGGCCTTCTTGGACGAATCGGGCTGGACGCCCGCTCAGAACGACGAGATAGCCCGCTGCATACGGGAACTCGAAGCGCTTGAGGAAGCGTCGAAAGCCGCGGGCCTTGGCCCCATAAAAGGCGCGGCCGGGGCCTTCCTCGAAGAGCTCGAAGAATTGCGCTATCTGCCCGTATCGGATTCCGGGGGCGTCCAGGTATATCGCTTCCCCGTGGCGGCGGGCTGCCTGCCTGAACTGCATTTCGCCATAAACCTGTCCGAAGGAGCAGCGCAAGCCGCTTCGAGGCCGCTGGGGTTCCTGCGCGAGGATGAGCGCGAAAGCCTAGGCGCCCATGACCGCGACCTATCTGCGGGCCTCATAGCCCTGCTTTCGCGCTCCGGCGAGCGGGTGATCCTGTCCTATTCCGAGGACGGGCCCGATGGCGTACGGGCTCCCCATATGGCCATAGCGCCCCGGCCGCCCGCGTCCCTCGGCTTAGCCGATGGCCGGGAAGCCTGGCTGGCCAACGCGGACGGCCTTGCCTGCGCCGGGCTCGCGGAAGTGTTCCCGCTCCAGGCCATATCGGCCCGAGCGGCCCTGGCTACGGTGCTTCCGCCCAAGGCGGCAGCGCGGCCCTCGTCGCCCGAATCCGATGCGCGCTCGTACAGCGAGGGCCGGCCCGAACGGCCGCGCCTGCTCGGGCCGGGCATACGCGAGCGCGTAGCGGCCGCGCAGTCGACGGACGGCATGCTCAATATCAGCGATACCCTTATAGAGGAACTGGAAGCCTGCGCGTTCAGGCGCCTCTTCAAACGCTACCTTAAGGTATTCCCGGTGGACACCGGCCTCTCCTTCGTCGACGCCCTCATGACCGGCTCCATCTATCACGACGCGCTGGAAGCCCTGTTCAAGCCGCTGGCCGTGGCCGGGCTGACCATCCTGTCCGGAAGCGCTCAGGCCGGCGAGGGCGAAGCCCGAAGGCCTGACAAGGCCGGCGCGGAGGCCGCGCTCGACCAGGCCATACTGATGCAGGAGCGCGTCCACGGCCCCTTCGCGGGCTTGCTGCTGCGGGCGAGCCGCCCCTCCTTTCTGCGCGACCTTGAGCGGGCCTTAGGCGCTCTCCTTCCGGAATTGGACGGGCTCGTGCCGGTCATGGTGGAGAAGCCGGACCTGGACGCCGCGCTGCCGCTGCCTGAAGGAGACGCCAGGCTCATAGGGCGCATGGACCTCGTGTGCTCTCCCCCTAACGGCGCGGGCGCGCGCGGCCAAGCGCCGGCAAAGAGCGCAACCCCCGAAGCGGTCATCATAGACTTCAAGAAACGCTCGCTTCCCAAACTGAAGGAGCTGGCCCTCGACGATGAAGGCAGGCTCGGCCGCTATCAAATGCCCGCCTACGCCTATCTGCTTAAAGCGGCGGGCTATGAGCCGCGCGCCGCCTATTATCTGTCCATAGAGGGGCAAAGCAGTGGAGGCAAGCGCCTCGTATGCGCCTTCGGCGAAGAGGCCAAGGCGGCCGTGCCGCTGGAAACCCTGCCCGCCCTCCTTACGGCCTTGGAAAGCGCCTGCGCGAGGGCGGCTGCGCGGCTGCGCCGGGGCGAGGTATACCTGCCCCGCGAGGATGACCAGGATCGAATTTGCGAGGAGTGCGACTACAGGCCGCTCTGCCGCGCGCACTATACCATACATTGAGGAACGCATGAGCAACTGGGACGACCTGATCGACGCCCTCGACCCTGAACGGCAGCTCCCCGCCGTACGCGAAACCCGGAACGCGGTCGTGGCCGCGGGCGCGGGCTCAGGCAAGACCCGCGTGCTGTCCGTACGCTACCTCCAGCTCATTAAACGGGGCATAAGCGCCGAGCGCATACTCTGCCTTACCTTCACCAACAAGGCGGCCGCGGAAATGAAGGAGCGCATACGCCATATGCTCTCCCTCTGCGCCCGGGACGACGAAAGCTTCGCGAGGGCCTTAATCGCCTTCCCCGCGTCCCGCGTATCCACCCTCGATTCCTTCTGTTCGGAGATAGCGCGAAACGGCTGCGCGCATTGGGGCGTGGCCCCGGACTTCTCCATAGACGAGCCGGCGGCCAATGAGGCTACCAGGGATTTCGCCCTGCGCTACCTCTTGGCGAAGCGGGACGACGGCCTCGTCGCCGCCTTTCTGGCGGCGAACGGCTTCGAGGCGGCGCTGGACTCCCTCTGCGAACTGGCACAGGGCCGCGGCGGCCTCCTTGCCGCCCTGGATGAGGCATCGGAGCTTTCGGCGCAGGATGAGGCCCTTAAGCGGGAGCTTGCGGCCCTTCACGGAGCCATAGCGCCTGCGCTGCTCGCGGGCAGAGGCCTGGACGCCAAGGGCAAGGCCGCTGCGGGCGCCTGGCTGGCCGCGGCCGAAGAGTACCTGGGGCAGGAGCCCTTCGCCGCCGGAGACGGTCGGGAGGGCGGTAAGAGCCCAGGGCCGGCGGCGGACGACTGCCGGGCCTGGGCTGAGCGCTGCGGCCGCATGGCGAAGCTGCGTAAGCCCACGGACGGCAGCGACGCGGGCCGGTATTTTTACGAAGCGGCGGACGAGCTAAGGCCAAGGCTGGAAGCGAGCGCCTATGCCTATGCGGCCCTCGCCGACCCGCGCCGCGGCGAAGCCCTTGGCTTCGTGCGGGGCTTCCTTACGGAGGCCGCGGCGGACAGGGCCGCCAGAGGCACGCTCGGCTTCGCCGACGTGGCCGCCATGGCGCGGGCCACGCTCATGCAGGACAAGGTTCTGCGCGGCTGGTACAAAGGGCGCTATGACGCCATCATGATCGACGAATTCCAGGACAACAATGCCCTGCAGAAAGACCTGCTCTATCTGCTCGCCGAGCGCCTGGACGAAGAGCGCGACGGCGTGCCGCCGGCCTCCGCCCTGCGCCGCGGCGCGCTATTCTTCGTGGGCGACGAGAAGCAAAGCATATACGCGTTCCGCCAGGCCGACGTGCGCGTGTTCCGCGGCTTGGCCGAAGAGCTTTCCCAGGCGGAAGGCTCTTCGGGCGAGCACAGCCTCTCCACCAACTGGCGCTCCGAGCCTGAGCTCATCGACTTCTTCAACGACGCGTTCTCGCGCATACTTCCCGCGCCCGGCGATACGGGCGCGAAGGACTACGAGGCCCGCTTTAGCCCCTTGGGCTCCGGCCCCGCCACCGAAGGCGTATGCCCTGTCGTCCGCTACATAGAGCTTGAGCGCAAGCGGGACCCGGGATACATGGACGGCGACGAGACCCAGGCGGCGCGCATAGCCGCGCTCATAAGCGAGCTCGTGGACGGCAAGGCGCCCGTGAGCGCCAAGGGCACGGGAGGCGGGAAATCGGCCAAGCCCTGCGCCTACGAGGATATAGCAATACTCTTCAGGTCGACCGCGTCCCAAAACATAGTGGAGCGGCACCTGCGCATCAATGGCATACCCTATACGGCAAGCACCACGGCCGGGCTGTACGTCGAATCCATAGTGGGCGATCTCTACGCCATGCTGCGCCTCGCCGCCTATCCCGACGATAGGCACGCCTACGCCGTCGTGCTGCGCGGTCCTTTCGCGCGCCTTTCCGACGACGCCGTCCTCACCATACTCGAACAGCGGCAGCTGGAGGCCTTCGCCTTCGACGGCGCGCGATTGCCTGCCGAAGATAGGGCGCGTTATGAGGAAGCCAGGATTAGCTGGCAAGGCCTCCGCGCCAGGGCAGACCGCGAAAAGCTCCAGAGGCTCATAGCTTGGCTGTGGCACGAGCGGGGCCTGCGCTGGAACGTGCTTCGCAGCCCGGCCAACGCGGCCTATCTGGAACACTTCGACTACGCCTGGGCCATGGCCGCCCAGGCGGACGCGCACGGCAAGCGGCTCTGCGATTTCGTCGCCGCCCTTGAGAGCTCTATGAACAGCGTGCAGAAGCTGGACTTGCCGGGCGTGCCCCGCGAAAGCGGGCGCGGCGTGGCTATCATGACCGTACATGGAAGCAAGGGCCTGGAATTTCCGGTCGTCATACTGCCCTCGGTCGAGAACGCTGGCAGGAACGATACGGCCTGCCCTATACAGCGCTGTAAGCGCTTCGGATTTTCGCTGCGCCTGCCCGACGCCCTAGGTGACCCCAGCGCGCCTCTGGCGGAACTCGACAAAGCCCTTGATAAGCTTGAGAAAAAAGGCGGGGGGCCGCGGATTATGGACGAACGCATCGCGGAGAACGCGCGCCTGTTCTACGTAGCCTGCACGCGCGCCATTTCGCGGCTCTACCTCTTGGGCAAGGCCCCGCACGCGCAGGATACGGAGGGCAGAAGCTTCAGGGGCATGCTCTTAAAAGCCTTCCCTTGGCTGGCCGCGCCGAGCGAAGGCGACGAGGGCGCGCCGCCGGAACGGCCGGCCGGATACAGCGGCATCATGGAGAGCGAATACGCGCCGGCCCTGTCCAGCAGCGACTATATGGCCCTTAACAGGGGGCTGGCCGCCGACGCCTGGAGCCGGGCGGAGGCCGTGGCCGGCGCGAAGCAGCGCCTGACGCCCATGCGCAAGGCCCGATGGTCGGTAAGCCTCGCCTCCGCCGCCTTACAGAAGGCGCGGCCGGGCGACGCGGCGCTAGGCTCGCTTAAGCGCCTCGGGGACGATGACGTCCCGCCCGCCAAGCGTGGCGGCGAGGAGCGCGAAAACTATGAGCGCGAGGGCGCTGAGCGCGCCAATGCGGCCGAAGCCTGGACGGAAAGCGATTTCGGCACGCTCTGCCATGAACGGGTGGAGCGGGCCATAGCCGATAAGGCTCGGATCTTCGAGCCCAGTCCCGCGCTGGCCAGGAAACTCGCCTTGCTCCCCGCAGGCCAACGGGCGGCCATACTCGCCGAAGCGGATGCCTTAGCCCTCTCCTTCCTCGCGTCCGCCCGCGGTATCGAGGCGCAAAACGCGTATGCGGCGGCGGCGCTAGCGCGCGATGGCCCTGCAGGGGGCCAAACGGGGCAGCCATTCTTCTATATGGAATATCCCTTCGTATACCGCAGCGACTATCCTAGCCGCCCGCTCTTCCTCAGCGGCGCCATGGATATAGTCTATGGGGACGCGAAGAGCGTCTGTGTGCTAGACTTCAAGACGGATACGCGCATGGAACCCGAGCGCCACGCCTTTCAGCTGTCCCTATACCGCGAAGCCGCAAGCGACATCTTCGGGCTTCCGGCGCGCGCCTTCGCGCACTACCTGCGCCATGGCCAAGAGCACGAATACCTGGACGCTCCCGACGAACCGGGCCTCCACGCGGCGTTCGGGAATAAGGAGCCTTCATGAGCCAAGCGGAAGCGGAGCGCCCATCGGATAGCGCAGGCCCCGCGCCAAGTTTTTTCTCCGTGTTTTCCCTTTTCTTCGGCATATCCGCCCTTACCATAGGCGGGGGCTACGTCATGGTGCCCGTCATTCAGCGGGCCGTCGCGAAAAAAGGCTGGCTGCCTGAGGCGGAGTTCTACGATCTCTTCGCCGCCGCGCAAAGCGTTCCCGGCCCCATGGCCTTAAACGCGGCCACCTTCGTGGGCGGACGGATAGCGGGCGTAAAGGGCTTCATAGCCGGCGCTACGGGAATTTTGCTGCCTCCCTTCGCTGCCATACTGCTCGTAAGCTCGCTCGTGGGGGCGGCTGGCGAGCATCCCCTGCTGCGGGGCTTCTTAGACGGAGCCTTCGCGGTGGTGCCGGGCCTGGTAGCCGCCCTAGGCCTAAACATGGTGCGCAAGCGCCGATGGAAAAAGCGCAGGGCCTTGCTCACGCTGCTTGGCTCCGTCGCCCTTATACTCGCGGGCCCCTGGGCGGTGCCCGTGTTCTTTGTCATCATCGTCGTGGCGCGGCTCGCGGAAGGCAGGGGAGCATGATAGCCCTCGTGCTTACCTTCCTAAAAATAGGCGCTGCGGCCTACGGCGGCGGCTGGACCATAGTGGGGGTCATCAAGGCGAGCATAGTGGACAAGGGCTGGCTAAGCCCTGAAGCCTTTTCCGACCTCATAGCGATCGCGCAGGTCACGCCGGGGCCGGTAGCCCTCAATGCAGCCACCCTCGTAGGCTTTAAGCTGTACGGATTCTGGGGCGCCCTGTTGGCCACGCTGGCGGTCGTGACGGTACCGCTTACCGTATCCTTCGCTATAACGATACTCGCCCACGGGCATATACGCAGCGGGGGCAAGCTTACCGAGGCGCTCAAGACGGGCACGATAGGCCTCATAGCCATGACGGTGTGGACCTTCGCGCCTCAGGCGGCGAACTCCTGGGCTACCCTCGCGCTTTCCGTGGCCGCCTTCCTCGCCTCGGCCTTTACCAAAATGAATCCGCTCTGGATCATCCTCGGCTCAGGCGCGCTCGGCATGGCGGCGCGCGCGGTATTTTCAGCATAATTTCATCTATTGCCCTCGAAATTGTCCTGTATATGCATATACTCTAAACGAGGAAGCTTGGGGGATGGAGCCTATCAATGAATAACGAGCGCATACTTATCGTAGAAGATGAGAAAATAATCGCTATCGACCTCCAGAGACGCCTCGAACGCTTCGGCTATACGGTCGTGGGCATGGCCGGCGACGGCGAAAGCGCCGTTGCCATGGCCCTGGACCTCGTGCCTGACATCATACTCATGGATATTATGCTAGGCGGCAAGATGGATGGCATAGAAGCCGCCGTAGCCATAAAATCCAGCAAAGACATACCCTTCATCTTCCTTACCGCCTTTACCGACGAACGCACCTTAGAGCGCGCCAAAGAAGCGGAGCCCTACGGCTACATACTCAAGCCTTTCAAGGAGCGCGAGCTCTATACCACCATAGACATAGCCCTGTATAAGCACGGCATGGAAGGCAAGCTTACCCGCCAGGAACGGCTGTTCAGCGCCATACTCCATTCCATAAACGACGGCATCATAGCCACGGATATAGACCTTACCATTCAGTTCATGAACCCCGTGGCCGAGGATATATCCGGCTTCAAGGAAGGCGCGGCCCGCGGCAAGAATATATCGCAGTTCCTTACCCTGGCCGATTCTAAGACGCAGAAGGACCTGCTCTCGGGGGTAACCCTCACGAGCGACCAGCCGCTGTTCTTCAACGAAGTGACGGTACGCAACGCCCTTGGGCAGAGCCTGGTGGTGGACGGGTCTATAACCCGCATACACGAACGCGAAAACGCCACCGAGGGCTACGTCATAACCCTGCGCGACATTACCGAGCTTAAGCGCCTGTCCGATACCCTCAACTACCAAGCCAGCCACGACAACCTTACCGGCCTGTCGAACCGCGAGGAATTCGGCTACAAGCTGGGCGAGATCATCAAGAACGTGAAGCTCACCGGCGGCTCGCACAGCCTCATCGTCATGGACGTGGACCGCTTCAAGGCGGTGAACGATACCTGCGGCACCATGGCCGGCGACGAACTGTTGCGGCAGGTGGCCAGCCATATACAGACCAATATCCAGCGCCAGGACATTTCCGCGCGCATAGGCGGCGACGAGTTCGCCGTCATCCTGATGAACTGCGACACCACGGACAGCTCCAACGTGGCGACGCGCCTGCAGGCTGCCATACAGCGCCAGCGCTTCATATGGCAGAACCTTACCTTCCCGCTGTCCCTGAGCGTGGGCATCGTGCCCATAGACCGCGAGGTGGGCGACATACACGCGGTACTGGCCGCGGCGGACGATGCCTGCCACCTGTCCAAGGAAGAAGGCGGCAGCAAGACCACGGTATTCCAGGCGCAGGATTCCAAATTTACCCGCCGGCGCGGCGACATGGAATGGATAGGCAAGATAAACCGGGCCGTGGAAGAAAACCGCTTCATTCTCTACCAGCAGCCCATCGTGCCGCTGGACCTGACCGGCAAAGACCGTCCCAAGCTGGAGGTGCTGTTGCGCCTCGTCAACGAGGACGGCAGCATAGCCAGGCCCAACGACTTCATACCCGCAGCGGAGCGCTACAACCTCATGCCGCAGATAGACCGCTGGGTGGTGGAAAACTCCATGCGGGCCTTCCGCATGCTCCAGGATCAGAAATCGCCGCTTATCGAGGGCATATTCTCGATAAACCTTTCCGGCCCCTCCCTCTTGGACAACGACCTCGTGGATACCATCCTGTACTTCCTCAAGAAATACGCGCTATCGGCCGAGGATTTCTGCTTCGAGATTACCGAAACCGCCGCAATACAAAACCTGTCCTACGCCACGCGCTTCATCAACCAGCTGCGCGGCGAGGGCTTTACCTTCGCTCTCGACGATTTCGGCGCGGGCTTCTCGTCCTTCGGCTACCTGCGCAACCTGCCCGTGGACTACGTGAAGATAGACGGCTCCTTCGTGCAGAACATAGACGAGAGCCTGGTAAGCTACACGATGGTGGACTCCATCAACTCCATAGGGCATGTCATGGGCCTAAAGACCATAGCGGAGTTCGTCAAGAACGAAGCCATCATGGACAAGCTCATCACCCTGGGCGTCGACTACGGCCAGGGCTACCACTTCGCCGAGCCCAGGCCCCTATTCGGCTAAGAGCGCCCGGTCGCCCCATACCAGCTCTATGTCGCGCTCGAAGCGGCTTAAGTCGCTGAAGGCCTTTACCGGGGACAATTCCTCGGGCCTGGCTATGTAGAGGAGCCGCGCCTTGCCCTGATCTGCGAGCAGCCCATCCGCGTTGTCCAAGGCGAATTCGCCGCCCTCCGGGTCGTTGCCCGGTATGGCGTAGCCCTTCTCCGCTGACCAGTAATGAGCGCGTATATACTCGATGGCCGCCGCCAATTCGCTCGATTTATAGAGGCGCAGGCCCACGTTGCTGTAGGCTTTGCCGTCGGGCGGGTCTATGGCCGCGCCGCCGGGGGCTTGGGGCGCGGTCGAACTCTCGCCTTTGAGCTTGGCGTGGCCGAAGCCGCGCGGCAGGCCGCTTCCGTCGACGCTTACGGGATAAGCCGCGCCGCTTAGGCGCGCCACGGGCATAAGCAGGCCCGGCTTGCCGCCCCCCGCGTCGAGGGCGGCTAGGGCGGCAAGGGCGGCGCGCGCCGTGTAGGGGCTGGAGGCGTCACCGCCGAAATTAAAGATTACGTACTCTTTATCCCGCCACAGTTCCATGCACTGGTAGGCGGCGTCGCCATGGCCGCGGGGCTTGCCGTCGCGCGCCTGTTGCTCAACGAAGCGCCATCCGCCGCGCGCATAGCCCAAAGGCAGCAGCACGCGCTCGGCTATCTCGGCCTGCCAGCCGCGCACCACCACGCCGCAGGAACCCAGGCCCTGTACGGCCTTGATGGCATAGGAAGCTATGGGCAGGGCCGGTCCGCCGGGCGCTATGGCGTTATGTACCGGGAAAAGCCCGCGGGGCGCGCTTTCGTCGAAATCGACGGCCAAGCCGGCGGCTTTAGCTTCCTGTAGAGACTTTACCCAGCGGCTGCCCGATCCCGCCAGGAGGGTAATGCAGGCGCAGCGCGCCGACAGGCCCTCGTAAAGCCCCGAAGGGGAAGAAGCGCCCAGCTCTGCGGCCAGTTCCGCTATGAGCGTGGCGCGCAGGCCATAGCCCTCGTAGAGGCGCGGGCCGGTCAGGTCGTCGATGGATATTCGCATGCGCGCAGTATAGCCCGCGGCGCGGGCCGCTTCAAGGAAAAACTACAGGGCGGGGCCTGCGGGCTGCACCCGGTACTTGCGCACGAAGCCCACCGGGCGATAGGTCATCTTTGCCTGACGCAGGCCCTCGTCGCCGAGGTCCTGCTCGCGGTTCACGAATTTGACGTGGGCGGGAAGGGCTTGGGCGAAGGCCTGGTTAATGAACTGATAAATGCCCTTGTAGCTGCCCAGGGCCTTCTCGAAATGCACGGCGAACATGCGCGCCTTGGCCACGGGCTCGCCCAAGGCGTAGCCCGCGGGCTTGCCGTCGACATAGTAAACGGCGCCGCGCATGCCCAGTATCTCGTAGAGCTCAAGGGCCTCGCGGGCCGCCGCGTAATCGCCGTCCACGCCCTTCTCTTCCTTCCAGGCGTCGAGCACCTTAACGGCGTCGGCCACGGTGGCTTTATCCAGGGTCTTCTGCTCGTAGCTGTAGGAGTTTATGAAGGCGTTAACCAAGTTGCGCTTCTTGTGATAGGCCTTGCCTGACAGCTCGGCAAGGTCATGCCGATTGTACAGGTAATCGAAATTGTCGCGATCTTCGTGCACGACATAGCCCGAGCTTTCCAGGCGTATGCGCTCGCTCTGGCACTGCGACTCGGCCATGTTCTTAAGGTAGGCGTGATCTTGAAACAAGAGTTCGAGCGCGGCGTTGTCGGGCACGCAGCAGGGGGCAAGGAAGAAGCGCTCGCCGCGCTTCTCGCCCGATATGAGGAAGGTCTTGCCCGTCAGGTGTGAAGCGCGGTAGCCATAGGTACGCCTGAAGAGATAGAGGTTAGAAAAGGTAAATTCCGACACGCCATCGGCGAGCAGATTGAAGGCCGGGTACAGTTCATCGCGCATATCGAGGGATATGGGGGCGAATTCGGGATATTCGGGGATTCTCATAC
>JBFZES010000123.1:0-10086 GCA_041306725.1 Spirochaetaceae bacterium
GCTATGAATTCCTCTACGCTTTCCGGCTGCTTAGCGCCGAGCGCGCCTTGGGCCTGCTGCCGCTTGCGCTTGCCGCTCTCAAAGAAAAAGCGGAAGAAGAGGATCAGGGCCAGCGGTATGAAGACGAAGATTTGCTCAAAGAGCTCGTCCACGGCTATTTACCTTGCCCCTGGCCCTCGCCGCCTATGGACTTGCGCATCTGGGTGTCGGCCTGCAGGTTCGTAAGCCGGTAGTAGTCCATGACGCCGAGCTGGCCCTTCCTGAAGGACTCCGCTATGGCTAGGGGTATCTCCGCCTCGGCGAGGACTACCTTGGCGCGGTTTTCCTGCACCAGCGCTATCATTTCCTGTTCCTTGGCCTGGGCGGCGGCGCGGCGCTTTTCCGCCTCCGCCTGGAAGCGCCGCTTGTCGGCCTCGGCCTGGTCGGCCTGCAGCTTGGCGCCCACGTTCGCGCCCACGTCTATATCGGCGATATCTATGGAGAGGATCTCGAAGGCGGTGCCGGCGTCGAGGCCCTTGCCGAGCACGCGCTTGGATATCTGGTCCGGGTTCTCAAGCACGGCCTTATAGGACTCCGAGGAGCCTATCGTGGTGACTATGCCTTCGCCTACGCGCGCTATGATGGTTTCTTCGGTAGCGCCGCCTACGAGCCGCTCTATATTGGCGCGCACCGTGACGCGGGCCTTTACCTGCAGCTGTATGCCGTCCTTGGCCACCGCGTCTATGGTTACCTTGCCCTTGCTGGAATCCGGGCAGTCGATGACTTTGGGGTTAACGCTGGTGCGCACCGCCTCAAGCACGTCGCGGCCCGCGAGGTCTATGGCGGCCGCGCGCTGGAAGGGCAGCGGTATGCTGGCCTTATTGGCGGCGACGAGGGCCTGACTTACGCGCGCCACGTTGCCTCCCGCCAGGAAATGCGTCTCGAGCATGTCGGATTCTACGATTATGCCCGCCTTGGTAAGCATGATGCGCGCGTCCACGATGACCGACGGCTTCACGTGGCGCAGCCACATGCCTATGAGCCTGCCCATGCCCACCGGCGCCCCCGACAGGAGCGAACGGAACCAGAGGCCGAAAAATTTCAGGAACAGAAACAGCATGCCCAAGGCAACGAGGCCTATGGCGGCGTAAAGCGCGATGTACAACATGGCGCATCCTCCCCTTTAAATAGAATATATTCGCGCGGGCAGCCGCCGAAGCGGCCCCGTTATCGCTATGCCTGCAAAGTCTCGACGTACACGACGCCGCCCTTTATGGCCGCCACGCGCAGCCTGGTGCCCGCGTCCACGTAGCGGCCCGCCGCTTCCACGCTCACGGAGCGGCCGCCAATGAGGGCCCGGCCCACCGGCCGCAGCACGCTCTCGGCTACGCCCTCGTCGCCTATGGCTAGGCCCGCGAAGGTATCCATGGCCGCCTCTTCGCTATAGACGGCCTCGGAAGAATCCGCCAGCGAAGGATAGCCCGCGGCGATAGGCGCGGGCCTTCCGGACGCGGTGCCGCTTATGGCGGTCTTCAAGGCCAGGCGATCAAAAAGCTTGAGCCTTGGCCCAAGGGCGATGAAAATGCCGATGCCTATGATGCCCAGGAGCACACCCGCGCCTACCGTGGCGGCGTTGCGCGCCAGTATGTCCCACTGAAACTCATTCTGCGGCACGATAAAATCCTGCATGGAAAGCACCAGGGCTCCCGCTATTAGGGCAAGGCCCGATATGCCGGCTATGCCGAAGCCCGGCAGCACGAAAATTTCCACCACCAAGAGCCCCATGCCTACGATGAAGAGTATTATCTCCACCGAGCCCACGGTACCCATGAGCATATTGGATCCGAAGAGAGCCACGAAGGCTATGATGGCTATGGAGCCGGGCAGGCCGAAACCAGGCGAATTGATTTCTATGAAGAGGGCTATGAGGCCGACGAGTATCAGGATGGACTGCAGGGCCGCTGAGCTTAAGAACACCACCACCCTGTCGGCGAAGCTCCGGTTCAGCTCCACGAGCTCGCTCAGGCCGCCAAGCTTCTGGCCAAGGGCCGCGAGGTCGGCGACCGTGCCTTCGGAAAGGCCATAGCGCTCCGCCTCGCCGGCGGTAAGGGACAGGAGCTTGCCCTTGGCGGACAGCGTGCGGCCGCGCTGAGCCTCGCTTCCGCGCTCGCGTTCCATGGCAGCGGCGTCGTCACCGGTAAGCGCGAGCGCCTTGCCGTCCACGAGCACTTCCACGAGCTCTACGTCGGCGTCGACCATCGCCAGGGCTATGCCGAAAGGATGGCCGTTCTTCTCGGCAAGCGCGGCCATTTGGGAACGCACCGCGCTTACCGTTTTCTCGCCCGCGCCTTCCATGTTGCCGTCCGGCGATGCTACGACCGGCGCCGCCGCCCCTATGGACGTGCCGGGGGCCATGTATATCTCCGCGCAGGACAGGGCTATGAGGGCGCCGGCGGACCAGCTTACGCCCATGCCGTCGCTTCCCGCGCCCACGAAGGCCACGGTTCGGGCTTCGCGTACGGCCCCTATCGCGGAGGCTATGCGCAGGGCGGAATCCACGCGCCCTCCGAAGGTGTCTATGGTAAAGATGATATCGCTGGCGCCTGAGTCTAGCGCCGCCTTTATGCGGCGCTGCACGAACACGGCGGTTGAAGGCTCGATATCGCCCTGAATGGGAATGACGAAAACCGAGCCGGAGCCCGGCTTTGAGGCGGCGTCCTGGCTAAAGCCCGGAACCGTCGACGCCGCGGCCAAAACTAAGGCCAGCAGCGCGCTCAAATAAACTTTGAGTTTCATACCTATATGATACGGCTAGATAGCCAGCAGGGAAAGGGAAAAACCTCGAGGCCGTTTCTGGCGATTCCCCCTCATCGAGGCCTCCGGCAAAGCCTAGCCGCCGGCCAGGCCCTGCTCGCAGAGATAATCGCAGAAAAAGCAGATGTCGGAGCTTTTGCCGGGAAAGGCCACGCCCTTGGCCTCAAGCTCTTGCCGAAGCCTGCCTAAGCCTTTTTCGTAGCAGGCGCCCACGTGGGGGGCGCTCGCGGCAGCGGCCATGAGGGCATCATAGCCCTCTGCTATGTTCCCCAGGATGAGCTGGGGCCGCTCGTTGGCGAAGCCGCAGCATATCGCTACCGAACCGTCGGGGTGCACGTACAGCACCTGGCCCGGCCCTTCGCAATAATCGTCTACGAACCAAGACCGCGCGGACCAGGCCCCTTCCTCGGCCGATGCTGAACGGGGCGAGCGGAGTATGGGCAGGCAGAGCCCGAATCCGTCATCGGGGTCGTTGGGCGATCGCGAGCGGTAGGCTTGGTCGGCTATGCGGTAGGGTTCTCCGTCGCGCGTATCAACAGCGCCTCCGAGCAGCGCCGCGAGCCTATCCAGGTCGCGTAAAAAGGCGGCGTCATCGGGCGAGCGCACCGAAAGGAGCTCCGCGCCGTCTTTTCGTCCCCAAATTTTATAGTAGGCGCCGAAGAAAGCGGCAAGGCGTTCAGGCGCCTGCCCGTGGTAGGCGTCATAGCTCAGCCCCACGATGCCGTCGAAGCCCGCGTCGCAGACGGCCTGCAGGGTATCGGCCAGCTCGCCTTCGTCCGCCCACCAGTCGCCATTGGTCATGAGCCGGTCGAATAGCAGGCCGCGCTCGGACACGGCCCCGCAGAGCTCGGCGAGGAAGCCGGGCAAGAGGAAGGGCTCGCCGCCGGAAAAGCCCACGCGCTCTATGGCAGGCAGCGTAGCGCTCCCTAAACAGTCGTCAAGGAAGCGTATGGCAGAGGCCGCGTCGAGCTCGGCCGCGCCGCGCTTGACCCGGCAATGGGAGCAAAAGAGATTGCACTGCCCCGTAGGCGCGAAGATAATCTCGTGGGGCTTGAACGCCGTTTCACGCTTCATAGAACTTCGTTATATCGCGCTCCTAGGCTTCTGTATATATGGCAAATGACCCGAGCTCTTAGCCCGCTATATTGATCCCGATAGCTATTCGAGCGCGAGCGCGACGGTCTCGTCAGGCCGCAGCTCGCGGTCGAACACGCCGCCGTTCAGCAGGTCCGTGGCCGTCTCGCTTTCGCTTAAGCCCAAGGCGCAGCGCCAAGCCCCTTGCGGCACCGCCGCGCCGCCCCTATTCACCATGACGAGCGCGGCCTGGGCTCCCAAGCGCGCGCCTAAGGCCGCGAAGCCCGGATAGTCGTCTATATACGCGCTTATGCGCTCACCGTCGGAGAAGAGTTCCCAGCGTTCGCGGCGCATGCGGACCAAGGCGCGAACGAAATCCGCGAAGGCCAGCTCCTCGGGGCTCGGGTCCCAGGGCATGCAGCGCCTGCAGTCGGGGTCGTGGCCGCCCTCCAGCGCGTACTCGGTGCCGTAGTAGATGCAGGGCGCGCCGGGCAGGCTCATGAGCAGGGCCAGGGCCTGCTTCGCGCGCGCCGGGCCGCCGAGCCTGCTCGTCAGGCGGTCGGTATCGTGGGAATCCAAAAGGTTGAAAGCCGAGCGCAACACCGGCTGCGGATAGGCGAAGGATATGGCTGCTAAGCGCCAGGCCAGCTGCTTGCCCCCCGGCGACCAAGGCTTGGCCTGCAGGAAATCCGCTATGGCGGTGCCGTAGGGATAGTTCATGACCGCGTCGTACTGGTCTCCGCGCAGCCAGGGCATGGCGTCATGCCATATCTCGCCCACGATATAGGCGTCCGGCTTGGCGGCCTTTACCCGCGCGCGGAACTCCCGCCAGAACGCGTGGTCTATCTCGTTGGCTACGTCCAGGCGCCAGCCGTCTATATCGAAATCCTTAAGGTAGCGTTCGGCTACCTTAAATAGGTACTCTTTGAGCTCGGGGTTGGCAGTATTGAGCTTGGGCATGCGGGTGGTAAACGCGAAGCCCTCGAAATTCGTGTCCCGCGTATCGCCTGTATCCTTGCCCTTGGGAAAGAGCGGGAAGCCCTTGATATGGAACCATTCCTTATATGGCGATGCCTCCCCGCGGGCCAGCACGTCCTTCCACGGCTCGAAGCCCGCGCCCGAGTGGTTGAACACCGCGTCCAGCATGATGCGCATGCCCCGCGCATGGCAGGCCCGCACTAATTCGCGCAGCTCGTCCTCGGTGCCGAAACACGGGTCTATGCGCAGGTAATCGTCGGTATCGTACTTATGCACGGTGGGCGATGCGAAGATGGGCGTCAGATAGAGGCCGTTGCAGCCTAAGCCGGCTATATGGTCGAGCCCCTCGATGATGCCCCGAAGGTCCCCGCCGAAGAATTCCTGATTGCTTACCGGGCCGCGCCGCCATGCATGGACGCCCTTGGGGTCATTGGAGGCGTCGCCGTTGCGGAAGCGCTCCGGGAATACCTGGTACCATACGGTCTGAGCCGCCCAGGACGGAGCGCTATACTGATCTGCGGCGTTAATATACGGAAAGACGAAGGAATTCCAGAAATCCCCCGCGGGAGCCGCCGGCGGCGCGCCCTCGGGGGAGCCGTCGCTGGGAAGGAGCCCCTTTTCGCCATAATCCCATATGCCGCCGTCGCTAGCCTTAAGCCTGAAAAAATAGCGGGCGCGCCGGTAAGGCGGAGCCCAATTCGCCTCCCAGAAATCGCGTATGCCGTCCGTGCCCAGCCTGCGGGCTGCATACGGCGCGCAGCGCCATGACCAGCCCGCGGCCGAGCCCTTGGCCCAGTCATGGGGGTCGCCTGCCCACAGTTCTACCGAACGTAGGTCTCCGGCCGCGCACTGCAGGCGCAGGGTAAGCCCTAAGCCGTCCGGGGAATAGCAGAGGGAGTCGCTCGCTCGATGGAAAACCGCCGCTCCATTCATAAACTGCCCTTACCGGCCGCCCGCCGCTGCGGTGGCAGCCAAAAAAATAATACTTGACCGCCGGCATATTACACTCTAAGCTAGCATCTAGTAAACCGATTTAGTGGTTTTCCACAAGGAGGCTTTTATGAAGCGTATTATCGCTCTTGCCCTCGTTCTCATCCTCGCGGCCGGCGCCGTTTTCGCGCAGTCCAAGGCCGTATGGGACAGCAAGGCCAAGCAGTACAAGATCGAGCCGGGCGCCAAGATCCGCGTCGGCGTCGACAACGACAAGTGGGGCGCGGCCATCGTCGAGCTCTGGAACAAGATCCACCCCGAAGCCAAAGGCGCGGTCGAGTTCGTTAACTTCGGCTCCGCGGGCGGCGCCGACCTCATCACCCAGAACCAGGGCGAGGCCCCGGACGTGGTGCTCATCATCGACGGCGAGGTAAGCCGCAACTTCCAGTCGCTCATGCAGCTCGAGAAGGTGATTACCGACGCGGCCAAGAGCTTCGCGCAGGAGCCCTTCTATACCGGCGCCAATTCCGGCAACGTGCGCAAGTTCGTGCCCGTCACCTACGACGGCATGGCCTTTGCCTGGAACGTTACCATGATGACCGCCCTGGGCCTGGACACCGCCGATAAGAACAAGGACGGCCTTCCCGACGCCTTCGATACCTTCGAAGAAATCTTCGCCCTGGCCAAGAAGTGGCAGACCGCCCGCCCGAGCTACAAGGGCAAGCCCGTCAACATCGTGTTCCCCATGTCCTTAGACGAGGTATGGTCCGGCTTCTCCAGCCTGACCGCCGGCGGCTGGAAGATCTTCGCCAAGGGCGACGCCGCCAACCCCGGCTTCGAGCAGAAGGAATTCCTGGCCGGCCTGGACTTCATCAAGGCAGCCGCCGACGCTCGCGTCAGCGCCGAAGTAAACGGCGTTAAGACCCCCGCCGCGTCCATGACCTGGCGCTGGGACGACGCCCTCAACCTCGAGACCGCTCCCTTCTTCCTCGTAGGCACCTGGATGGACGTGGTCGCCGCCGAAACCAAGGGCGGCTACGACATAAAGTTCGGCCCCATGCCCACCTGGAACAAGAAGCGCCCCTCTCCCTTCGTGAAGACCAAGGGCTGGGCCATCAACGGCTTCACCAAGTATCCCTCCGCCGCCCATGAGCTCTATCGCGTGCTCTTCCTCCGCGACGGCCTTCAGAGCATGGTGGACAGCTCCAGCTACATACCGGCCCTGAAGCCCAAGAGCGCCAACATACCGACCTACTCGGATCCCAACAAGGCCGAGATGTCCGCCGCCTTCGCGTTCAACTACCCCGAACCCGCCATAGTCCTTCCCGCCAATCCCGCGAAGAAGGCCATGGACGGCTACTACGGCATAGGCCTCAACCTTGAGCTCCGCGCCGTTTGGGACGGAGAGAAGACCCCGGCCGAGGCTCAGGCCGCCCTGCTCAAACTCTACAACGAGTGGTACGCCACGAATAATAAATAGCTAAAGGCTAGAAGCGCCCCGCCGCGCTTCTAGCCTAAGCAGCCATGGGGAGCCTCCGTACGCGGGGGCTCCTTTTTTCGAAGCTGACGACGCCTAGATTCAAAATTTGTCGCGGCCTAAGCCGAGACGCTATACTGACGCTGAAGCCGCCGCCCGCTAAGCAAGGCCGCCGGCAGGAGGAAAGCATGAGCAAGGAAACTGGGAAAGCGACCCCTGGTTCAGATGCGCTCAAATCGGGCCCTGCCTGGCTGGCGGCCGCCGCGTCCCTGCTCCTGCCCGGCGCGGGGCAAGCGCTCAACAGGCAGTGGCTTAAGGCCCTGTTGTGGCTGAGCATACCCATACTCCTTATAAGCATAGAGTTCGCAAGCTCGGACTGGGGCCGCTACCTCAAGCTGCAGGGGGGCGACCTGCCTCCCGAGGCCTATGCGACGGCCTGGCTGGGGAGGGGCGGCAGCGAAGACGCTAGCCTTGGCGTAAGCGAGCAGATGGAAAGCCTCGGCGCCCTGTTCGGCGCCTTTAATCAGGAAGAAGCTCCTGGCGACGAAGGCGGCGATCCCTTCGCCGCCGCCGGCGATGAGGGCGGCGATCCCTTCGCCGCCGCGGGCGACGAGGGCGGCGATCCCTTCGCCGCCGCGGGCGACGAGGGCGGCGATCCCTTCGCCTCGGCCGGCGACGAGGGCGGCGATCCCTTTGCCTCGGCCGGCGACGGCGCGGACGAGGAGATAACGGGCGGCTACTTCGACGCGGTGTACCTGTACCCCGACTACGCGGAGGGCGGCCCCCGCTACGTCTTCCGGGATTTCGGCGGCTTCTTTACCCGCAACCTCTGGGGCATTATCACCCTAGGACGGCTCGTCATAGACGCCGAATACGCCAACACCTACATAGAGCTTTTCAACAAGGTAAGCCCCTGGCTGAGCGCGGATAATTCCATAGTGCTGCTTGGCAACGGCCTTATATCCCTGGCGGTGCTGCTCGTCTTCGCGGCGCTTTGGATACTGGGCGCGCTGGACGCGTATAAAACCCGCGTAGACAGCATGAAGAGCGGCAAGGTGGAGCGCTTCAAGGATTTCTGGCTCCGGGTATGGGACAGCCTGTACGTGTATATCGTATCGGCGCCGGCCTTCATCATGATACTGATGTTCACGGTCATTCCCATCTTCTTTACCTTCCTGCTTTCCTTTACCAATTACACCTATCGCATCAAGCTTGGCGCGCGCCTGATCGAATGGGTGGGCTTGGATACCTTTAAGCTCCTGGCGCTCGATCCGGGCTGGCTGTCCATATTCGGGCAGATCTTCGTGTGGACGGCTATTTGGGCTTTTATGTCCTCGTTTACCGTCTACGCGATAGGCTTCCTCAACGCCATGGTAGTGGAATCCCCCCTTATCAAGGCTAAGCGCGTATGGCGCACCATCATGATCCTGCCCTGGGCCATGCCAGCCCTGGTAAGCCTCATGGTATTCCGCAACGTATTCGACAAAGACGGGCTTATGAACCAGTTCCTCTTCGCGTCGGGCCTCATGGAACCCGTGTCGAATTTCCTGTTCAAGATAGGCCTGGCGGGCCAGGCGGACGCCCCGATATTCTGGTTCCAGCCCATCTATAACGGCAGCCTCGCGCGCTTCGTCGTCGTCCTGGTAAACCTGTGGCTAGGCGCCCCCTACCATATGATGATGATCATAGGCGTGCTGGCGACGATACCGCGGGAACTATACGAGGCGGCCGCAATAGACGGCGCCACCGGCTTCCAGCGCTTCCGCTACATAACCCTGCCCATGGTATTGGCGGCCACCGTGCCCGCCCTCATCATGACCTTCAGCTTCAACTTCAACAATTTCGGCGCCGTGTATTTCCTTACCGGCGGCGGCCCTTCTTGGGACCCGTCCAAAGTGCCCGACAGCATGCGGCTCATAGGCAACGCCATGCCCGGACAGACGGACATACTCATATCATGGATATACAAGCTATCGTTCACCCGGGATTTCGAGCAGTACAACGTGGCCGCCGTGTACTCGATCATCATCTTCATGATCGTGGGCGCCTTCGCGGTTTTCAACATGCTCAAGTCGAAATCCTTTAAAGAGGAGGCAGGAGAATGAGCTCGCACGCACTGACCGTAGTAAACAGGTCTTCACGAGCCGCCCGCATAACGAGGACACTCCTGGCCATAGCGCAGTACGCCTGGCTTATAGCCGTATGCCTCATCGTCCTCATACCCATAGCATGGATGATCGTAGCCTCGCTCACCAAGGGCAAGCTCTTGGCCGGCGTGCCACTGTTGCCCAAGTTCGCTGACTTCTCGCTGGAACATTATACCTACCTCTTTACCTACAAGAGCCAGAGCGGCGCCGCCCTGCCCGATTTCGTGGCTGCCTTCCTGCGCTCGCTATCGGTGGCCGTGCTTAACACCTTCTCCGTGGTCCTGTTGACCACGATGACGGGCTACGTATTCAGCCGCTTCAGGTTCAAGGGCAAGAAACCCATACTCATCAGCTTCCTCCTCTTGCAGATGTTCCCGCCCTTCATGGGCATTATCGCCCTGTTCATGATCTTCCGCACCTTCGGCTGGCTCAACAATCCGCTCTACCTCGTATTCGTATACGCCGCCGGCGCCATACCCTATAACACCTATCTGATACGCGGTTACATGCGCTCCATACCCATGGCCGTGGACGAGGCGGCCACGATAGACGGCGCGTCTAAGACGGCGGTGTTCTTCAAGATCATCCTGCCTCTGTCCACGCCCATCATAGGCTTCCTTGCGGTGAACGCCTTCATGGCGCCCTGGATGGATTACATGCTGCCCTTCCAGCTGCTCAATATGCAGA
>JBFZES010000124.1:0-19871 GCA_041306725.1 Spirochaetaceae bacterium
CGCGACCGCCTCGTCCATCTTGAAGCGGACCTCAAGGGCCTGGTGTTCGGGCAGGACGCGGCTTTGGACGCCGTGGTGAAGGCCGTCAAGCGCAGCCGAGCGGGCTTCCGGGCGGCGGACAAGCCGGTGGCCAACTTCCTCTTCGTAGGCCCCACCGGCGTGGGCAAGACCGAACTGGCCAAGCGCCTGGCCGACACCCTGGGCATAGCCCTGCACCGCTACGACATGAGCGAGTACCAGGAAAAGCACACGGTAAGCAGGCTCATAGGCTCGCCTCCCGGCTACGTGGGCTACGAGGAAGGCGGCCTCCTAACCGACACGATACGGAAGACGCCCCACGCCGTCGTGCTCCTCGACGAGATCGAGAAGGCCCATCCGGACGTGTACAATATCCTCCTGCAGATCATGGACTACGCCACGCTTACGGACAACCAGGGACGCAAGGCCGATTTCCGCAATGTCATACTCATCATGACCAGCAACGCCGGCGCTAGGGACTTAGGCAAGTCCATGATAGGCTTCGGCGAACGCTCCTATACCGAGGGAGCCATAGACGAAGCGGTTAAGAAGGCCTTTACGCCCGAGTTCCGCAACCGCCTGGACGCCGTCGTACGCTTCGGCAGGCTGCCGCAGGAGATTATCGAGCGCATCGTGGTGAAGGCCCTGGACGATTTCCGCCTGCAGCTTACGGAAAAGAAGGTAAGCCTCGAGGCCACCGACGCCTGCGTGAAACGCCTTGCGGAGCTTGGCTACAGCGACGAGTTCGGGGCGCGTAACGTAAGCCGCGTGGTGGAGGACAAGATAAAGTCCTGGTTCGTCGACGAGGTGCTCTTCGGCAGCCTCAAGGACGGCGGCGCCGCGAAGGCCGATGTGGAGAACGGGGAAATAGTGCTGCGCGCGCTATAATGTGGCCATGATGAGCAGGCACCTATCCGCGCCGCCGCGCACAGGAGCCGCGGCCTTGACCGCTCAGGACGCTGAGGCGGGACGCCGGTGACGGGAAAGCGCAGCGGCGGCAGGGCTTCGGCTTTTCCCTGGCTCGACGAACACGCGCGTTTTCCCTTTCCCAGCCCCGAAAGCGCGTCGCCGGACGGCATCGTATGCATAGGGGGCAATCTATCGCCGGGCATGCTCCTATCGGCCTATAGCCAGGGCATATTCCCCTGGTTCAACGCCGAGGACCCCCTGCTGTGGTGGAGCCCCGATCCGCGCTTCGCGCTCCTGCCCGAAGAGCTGCACGTATCCGACACCATGCGCAAGATCATAAAAAAGGGCCGTTACCGCCTGAGCCTGGACCATTCCTTCGAGGCGGTGCTCCGCAATTGTTCCTCGGTGCCAAGGCCAGGGCAAAGCGGCACCTGGATAACCGACGACATGATAGAAGGCTACCTGCGACTGCACGCCCTTGGCTATGCGCATTCGGTGGAAGCCTGGGAGGGCGACGCGCTCGTAGGGGGGCTCTATGGCATAGCCTTAGGCTCGGCCTTCTTCGGGGAATCCATGTTCAGCCTAGCCCCCGACGCCTCCAAGGCCGCTTTTATTCCGCTGGTATGGCGCCTCAAGGACGAGGGCTTCACCCTCATAGACAGCCAGGTGCGCACCAAGCACGTAAGCTCTATGGGAGGCAGGGACCTGAGCAGGAAGGAATACCTTGAGCGCCTCGAACGCGCCCTCGAGGCGCCCACGCTTCGAGGCTCCTGGGCCCAACTCCTCCCCGGCTTTCCCTCTTCCGCGGGCATGAGGGCCTTAGGCGCGCATTAGCCGCTCCTTAGGCTATGCGCGCGGGCCGCTTCCAGGGTATCCTTAAGGCTATCCCCCGCATGGAGCCGTATTGCCAGCGATGAAAGCCCTTTTCCTGCAATTGCCCCTTCAAGATTCGCAAGGAGACGCCGCCAAGGAAAACGTGCCGCTGGCGGCCGCCAAGCTCATAAGCTACGGCGATGCCCGCGGCTTAAGCGCCCGCGCCCAGTGCGCCATCCTGGACCACGACATCGCGGATTACGGCGGCGACGCCGCCATATGCTCGGCCGTCCTGCGCGCGCGGCCCGAGCTCGCGCTCTTCCACCTGGATAGCTGGAACCTTGACCGCAGCATATGGATAGCCAAGCGCCTGCGCGCCCTCCTGCCGGCCACCTATCTGGCGGCCTTCGGCCCCGGCGCGGCCCAAGGCGCCGAACTCCTGCGCGAACGCGCCTTCGACGCGCTCATAGAGGGCGAGGCTGAGCTGCCCTTCCTCGAGCTCCTTAAGGACCTGGAACACAAGGCCCTCAAGCCCCGCTACAAGGCATCGTCGGCCATAGAGCTCGGCGACATACCCGACCCCTACCTAACGGGCCTTTTGCCCCTCGGCCCCGACAAGCCGGTGGTCTTTGAGGCATCCAGGGGCCTTGCCCGCCCCCTGCCCTACCGCTACGAGCCCTGGCCGCCCGGCCCTATACGCCGCGCGCCTAAAGAGGCCGCCCCTACCCTGCTCAAGCTCGCCTCGGCTAAGGACGCGCCCGGCTTTATCATCCTTGGCGACGCCCTGGATACGAAGGAAGGCCGCGTGCCCGCCATTAAGGCCCTGGCGGCCGCCAACGAGGGGGGCGTGTACATACGCGCCGAGCTGGACCTGAGCGAACCCAGCGACGAGGAAGCCAGGCTCTGGGCGGACGCCGCCTTAGCCCTCGCTTCATACTCGCTGCCCAGCCTCCATCCCGACAGCCTGGCCGCGCTGGGCTTAAGCCTGGACCGCGACGCCCTCGAGAAGGCTATACAGCTCTACTGGTCGCAGGGCATAAGCCTCAAGCCCGAGCTCATCCTGGGCCTGCCCCACGAGAATTACGACACTATCGTGGACGGCTTCGATTTCCTTGGCATGATGGGCATAGGGCAGGATACCGAGCTTACGCCCCTATCGCTGCTGCCAGGCAGCAGGCTCAGGCAAAGCGCCAAGGAGAGCGGGCTCAGGGAATTCCTAGAGCGCCCGCCGTATTGGGTAGTCGAGACGGATTGGATGGAAGAAGACGACTTCTTGGACGCCATAGCGGACTTTGAAGATAGCTTCGACGTGGCGCTGGGCACCGCTGTCAAGCCGGATTTTAGGCCGGACAGGGCGGGCTTCGTCTCCTTCGCCGACTTGAGAAAGAAAGGCGCCCTTGACGCGTTGCTCGTGTCGCCCGAACGCTTGGCCTCGTCGCTTACCCTGCTTCTGGACGCCGACGACGAGGAGGCCCTGCGCCGCCTGAGCCGAGCGGCAAAGGACCTCCGCAAGGAAAACCCCTACTGCCTATGGCAACTGGTGCTGCGCTCGGACGCCGGCCTTCCCGACCGCGGCCGCCTCTCGCAGCTTATCGACGATTTCGCCATGCCGGAGCACTATTTCGAGCTGAGCCAGCTCTACTCGCTGGACCCGCAGCCAAGCTTCCAGACCCGCGCCTTCTTCTGCACCGGCTCGGAGGCCCTCGCGCTGCAGGCCCTGCGCGAGCGGCAGGAACTGGAGACCATATGGGTATTAGGCGCGAGCCTGCCCGGCCCCAAGCTCCTTGAGCTCATGCCCTTCATAGCCTTCAACAAGGACGGCACGCCCTTTGAGCTGCTCTATGACGTGCTCAGCGCCTATCGCGAATACCCCGAGCTCCTCATCGAGACGCCCGGGGGGCTCTTCTAGTAGCGCTGCCGCAGGTCCACCTCATGCAGGGCCTCGCCGCTGCGCAGCCACAGCGCCATATTCTCCACGCTCAGCGCAATATTCCTCTCGACGGCCTCGAAGGTGGAGCCCGCCACGTGGGGGCTGAGCACCACCGTGGGCAATTCGTGCAGGGGAAAGCGGGACGGCCAACCCGTGACGGATCCGCCCTCGGGGTACTGATACCATACGTCCAGGCCGGCGCCGCTTAAGATGCCATCCTTGAGCGCCTCGTAGAGGGCTTCCTCCTGCACGACCTCGCCTCGGCCCACGTTCACGAGGAAGCCGCCCTTCATGGCCGCAAGCTCGTCCCGGCCAATAAGGCCCTTGGTGCCTTCGGTAAGCGGCAGGGCCGCGAAGACTATGCGCGCGCCGCGCAGGGCCGCGGGCAGATCCTGCGTTATCTCGTCAAAATGAGGCGGCTTAGGGGCGTCCGCGCGCCGCCTGTAGCCTACCACTCTGCAGTCGAAGGCCTTAAGAAGCCTAGCAAGGGCCTCGCCGATAGCCCCCGTGCCCAGTATGGCGCAGCGGGAGCCGAATATCGAATGCCAAAAATCCTCCCGGCCCTTGCGAACCCAAAAGCCGTGCCATACGCCCCGCTTAAGGTCGTTATGGTACTCTATGACGCGGCCGAAGCCGGCCAAGGCCAGGGCCAAGGCGCGCTCGGCCACGCTCTGGGCGTTGCCGTGGCAATTGTAGGCGCGTATGCCCTTGCGCAGCAGTATGTCGGCGGGCACGTGGTTCACGCCGACGAAGGGTATGAAGAGGGCCTTGAGCCGCGCCGCGCCTTCGTAGTAGCGGTCTTCCACCGGATTGGCTACCACGGCGTCCAGCTCGGGGAAGGCGGCAAGGCTGTCGTCAACGCCCCGCGCTATGGCGAGCCCGTCGCCGAACTCACGCTGGAGCTCATCGATGGCCGCATGCCAGGTTTCGTTAAGCGGCAGGCAAAATCCTATGGTCATGGCGCATCCTCCCCGGCCGTTTTAGCGGCGCCTGTCACGCGACAGCGCTATCATTGTTTAGTATACTGGCTTCGCCTGCGCTACGATACATACTATAGGCGATTTTAAAGGATAGCAGCATGAAACAAGCGTTTATCGCGCTCTGCCTCGCGGCGGGCGTCCTATCATCCTCCTGCGTTTCTTCGGCGCCGCCCGCGCCCGCGCAACCCGCGCCGCAGCCGCCCGCCGCCGAAGAGCCGGTCATGCTCAGCCTTATAGAGCGGGGCGATACCCAAGGCCTGCAGGCCATGTTTAAGGGTAAGGAACAGGCCGACAAGGCCGCCGCCGACGGGCGCTACCCCCTCCATATAGCCGCGGCCAAGGGTTCCACGGAAATGGTGGAACTCCTGCTCGCCATGGGCGCCGCGCCGGACCCCAAGGACAGGGACGGGAAAACGCCGCTGCGCTACGCCGTGGACGCGGGCATAGTGCCCATGGCGCGGGCGCTCATTGCGAAAAGCGCGTCGCTCTTCGCCGTCGACGCGGGCGGCGTATCGCCGCTCGACGCCATGATAGCCAAGGAGCTAGCCGGGGCTATGCTGGACAGGAACAGCGTAGGAGCCCGCGGCCCCGCGCGGGAGACGCCGCTTCACAAGGCGGTCGACCGCCTTTCTCTGGAATCCGTGCGGGCCATGCTCGCCTTGGACCCCGAGCTTAACGCCAAGGACTCAAGCGGCAGGACGCCCCTGGACGCCGCCTTCGCGCATCCGAGCAACCCCGCGAGCCCGGCCATAGCGGAACTCCTCATATCGCGGGGGGCTACCAGCTCCCTCGACGATTTTACCTATTTCGTGCGGGCGGTGCGCGACACGAACTATGCCCGTACCCGCTTCGCCGACGGCGCTACGGTTTTGCATGAGGCACTGCGCTTTGACCATCGCGGCTACCTGTCCTTCTTCCTTGACCGGGGCGTGCCCGTGGACGCCAAGAATTCCTCCGGCTCCACGGCCCTTCACGATGCCATGAAGAGCGGCCGCATAGAGGCTGCCCGCTTGCTCCTGGCCAAGGGCGCCGACCCGAACGCGCTCGACGGCGGGGGAAACGGCCCCCTGCACCTTGCCATGCCCGGGCCTGGCGCGCTCGCCGCCATGACGCTCCTCCTGGATAGCGGCGCCAAGCCCGAGCTCAAGGACAGGAGCGGCAACACCGCGCTGCACCTCGCCGTGGCCTTGGGCTATCCGCCTTCCGCTATAAGCGCGCTCGTGGCAAAAGGCGCGCCGGTCGATTTCGCCAACGCGGCGGGGGACACCGCCCTCTTCATAGCCATACGGCAGCGCAGCGCTGAGCTAACCCCGCTGCTCGTGGGCAGCGGCGGAAGCGTATTCGTCAGGAACGCCAAGGGCGAATCGCCCCTGGCCATAGCCCTCGGAGACGGCGTCGAAGCCACCGAGCTCATACTCAGGGCCGCGCCTAAGGATATCAAGGACGACTCAGGCGACTCGCCCTATCACCACGCGCTGCGCCTCAATGCCGCCGTGGGCACCATAGCCGCCATGCGGCAGCTCGGCCTTGACCCCTCGGCGCGCAATGCCGCCGGCGACAGCGCCTTGCATATGGCCGTGCGCGGCAATCAAGCCAAGCTGGGCGAAGCCTTACTCTTGGCCGGGGCGAATCCCCTAGCGCCCAACGTTCGGGGCCAGAGCCCCCTTACCCTGGCGCTGTCGGCAAGCGACGGCCTCCGGGGCTGGTTCTTCGTTCCCAGCGTCATGGCCGCCCGGGACGCCGAAGGAAACGGCCCGCTTCACTACGCTGCCGACGCCGGCTTGGTGAGCGGCGTTCGCTACCTGGCCGGGCTTGGCGCGCTCGTGGACGAGGCCAATAGGGACGGCAGGACGCCCGCCATGCTGAGCGTGAAAAGCGACGCGGCGGCTACGCTGCAGGCCCTGCTCGCCCTAGGCGCCGATCCCGCCAAGCGGGAAAACTCCGGCGCGAGCGCGCTTCACCTCGCGGTGCAGTGGAATGCCCGCGAAAGCCTCAAGCTGCTCGCCGAAAGCGGGCTGTCCGTGGACCCCCAGGACTATACGGGCAAGACGCCCCTCCGCTACGCGGTAGACCGCGATGACAGCGTCAACGCCGCCTACCTGCTCAAGCGGGGCGCGCAGGCGCTGGCGAGGGACAACGCCGGCGAGACCCCCCTGCACGCGGCCGCTCGCCTTGGCGATCCCGCCATGACGAGCCTGCTCATAGCGAACGCGGCGCGCCTGGACGCGCGCGACGACGCGGGGAGCACCGCCCTCCTTGAAGCCATGTACGCGGGCAAGCTGGCCTCCGCCGCCCTCCTGGTTGAGGCGGGAGCGTCCATGCACGCCAAGGACGCCTCGGGCGAAAGCCCCTTGAGCCATGCGGCTAAGAACGGCGCCGCTCACCTTAAGGCCATCTTGAACAAGGCCGCCATAGGCCTAGCCGACAGCGACGGCCGCTCGGCGCTCCGCGTCATACTCGATACGCGGGCCGACCTGGTCATGCTCAACGAGGCCCTGGCCCTAGGCGCGCCGGTGGACGACCGGGACGCCATGGGCCGCTCGCCCCTCTTTATAGCGCTATCGCGCGGCCGGCTCGACGCGGCGGCCCTTTTAGCCAGCGCCGGAGCGGATCCCTACGCCCGCGACGTGGAGGGCTCCACGCCCGCCGGCCTGGCCCTGGCCTTGGGCGATAGCGCGGTACAGGCCCTCTTCGCCAAGCATCCGGACCGCGCGGACCCCCTTGGGGACAGCGCGCTCCATTACGCCGCGGCGGCCGGGCAGGAACAGGGAGCCCTGAGCCTGCTCGCCCTCGGCGCCGACAGAAAGCGCGTCAACGCGGCCGGCGAGACGCCGGCCGACGTGGCCAGGCGGCGCGGACACCTTAAGCTGGCGGAGCTGCTCGACCCAGGCAAGTAAGGCAAGGCTAAAAAAAAAAGCGGCAAGGCGTAAAGCCTTGTCCGCTTTCCATTGTAGGGCCGCCGCCCCGGGGGCTGGCGCCTTAGCCTACATAATTTCCTGGTATTCGGAGAGCTGCTGAAGATCCTTCAGCTTTTGGATGGCCTTTTCCTGTATCTGCCGCACGCGTTCGCGGGTGATGCCCAAGAGCTTGCCCGTCTCTTCCAGGGTAAGGGGGCCTTCGCCGTTGAGGCCGTAACGAAGCTTGATGATGGTAATCTCCCGCTCGTTAAGGTTCTTTAGGACCGTGCCCAGGGTATCCTGGAGGGTCATGCAGAACACTTCCTCGAAGGGTTCCACCGCGTTCTCGTCCTTGATAAGGTCGGACAGGTGGGTAACGTTATCCTCGTCCACCGTGGTATCGAGCGAAGCGGTCTCCTGGGACAGCTTCATGATCTCTTTTACGCGCTTAGGCTCCATGCCCAGCTTATCGGCCAGCTCGTCGGGATTGGGGTCGCGCCCCAGCTCCTGCGTAAGCTGCTTGGCCACGAAGTAGCACTTCTTTATGGTGTTGAGCATATGGATGGGTATGCGTATGACCCTGCCTTTGTCGGCCAGGCTCTTTATGATAGCCTGGCGTATCCACCAGGTGCCGTAGGTGGAGAAGCGGCAGCCGCGGGTATAATCGAAGCGTTCGACGGCCTCTATGAGGCCGATATTGCCCTCATCGATGATATCCAGCAGCGACAGGCCCCGGTGCTGGTAATTCTTGGCTATGGATACGACGAGGCGGAGGTTGCTGGATATCATGCGGTTCTTGCACTGGAGCAGTTCCGATTCCTGCTTGGTGCGGGCATGGGCGAACTCAAGCTCGTCCACGCCGCCTTTTTCATAGGCGGCGTCGAGCGTGCGCAGCGCCTCGCGCATGTTCTGTATGCTCGCGCCCAGCGTAAGCTCTTCTTCGGCGCTTAACAGGGCGTAGCGCGATATCTGCTTAAGGTAGAGGGCCAGGGGATCGGTTTCCTTCATGGCCTTGGGCTTTTTAACGGTCTTATGCACGAGCAGGGTCTTGTTCTTTTTCTTGGCTATGGGGGCAGGCTTCTCTGAAACGCTTCCGATCATACGAGCTCCCTTAGGCGCAATGCCGCCTGATCACTTTATACGAACCAATCAATTTCCCGTTTAGCGCAACGGATGAAGTTTACTACTAAATTTTCAAATTTCAAATACTATCGGCGTTTTTTGTCAAAAAAGTCTAAAATAACCGTTAAATCTTAATTGATTCCTCAAAAAAACCTTAATCTCGGGGTATTGAGCGAGGATCCAGCGAATCGGCGCCCTTAAAAACGAAGAAATAGACCGTCGCCTTGCCGTCGCCATCGGCTTCCGCCTTGCCTACCAGGCTACCCTTGCGCAGTGCGTCGCCTATAGATACCGTCAGCTCGCCCGCTCCTCCGTATACATAGATGAGCCCGTCGCTGGCCTGCACGAAGGCTACCTTGGCAAAGCTCCGGAACGGCCCCGCCGACACCACCGTGCCCGCGCGTATGGCGCTTATGCTGTCTCCGGGCTTTACCGCGATGGAAGCGCCTTTGAGCTTGCCCTGCAGATAGGAGAGCTCGCCGCCCGCGGGCCACTGGCCCGGTACCGCAATGGCGTACGATTTCGAAAGGGGCGCGCTTACGGTCGGCGGCTTTGTCGCCGTAGCGCCGCCCGTGTCGGGTATTGACGCCGTTCCAGCGGCTCCGCCGGGTATGGTAAGGCGCTGGCCTTCCTTGATGGCGGTGCCGGGCAGCTTATTGGCGCTCTGCAGGGCCTCGACCGTTACGGAGTATTGCCGCGCTATCCCATACAGGGTATCGCCCTTCTTTACCACGTATACCGTAGCCTGGGCGGCGCCGGGTATGAGGAGGCGCGTGCCGGGCAGCACCTTGGTAGGGTCTTTTATGCTATTGAGGGCGCTGAGCGCGTCTACGCTCACGCCGTGCTGCCGGGCGATGCTGTAGAGCGTATCGCCCTTTTGCACGGTATACGAGAGGGGATCCGCCGCAAGCGCTGAGGCAAGGCCTAAGAGGCACAACAGTATGATGAGCGCGTTGGTTTTCTGCTTCATTCCCTCAGATTGTCGGAATGATGCCCCGCCGGCATGAGCCTATAGGCGCTTATTGAGCGTCAGCGGCGAGGAGCCATGCGCCCGTATCGTCGATGAGCTTGGACAATATGACGATATGCACTTCGGCCTTGCCTTTTTCCGTTTCCCTGCTCCAGGCCTCGGGGCTGAAGCGTTTTTTTAGTTCCGCCCTTTTCGCGTTCGCCGCGCTCAGGAGGCCGTCCTTGTCCTGGCCGCCCGCCGCGGAGGCGCACAGGGATCCTAAGAGGTAGGCGGACAGTCCGGATAAGAGCGGGTCGCGGCTGGGCAACAGGGCCTTAAGGCGCGGCGCGCCGTCCAGCGGCCGTTTAAGCATGATGAGCGTGAAGGCATAATAGAACGATAGCCAGGGAGCCTGCTCCACGCCGCGGCGGTCTAAAAAAGGCTTTAAAAAGGCTTCGGTACCGGCGGGATCGCTCTTAAGAAGGCGGGCGGCGCCGAAGAGCACCGCGTCCTTGGCCAGCATGGCCGGGCGCTTATCGCGCAGCGCGGCCTCAAGGGCTTCTATGCCCTCGATATCGGAACGCAGCAGCGAGGCGTTTACGAAGAGCCGTACGAAGCGGCGGTTAAAGCGCCCCTTCACGAGCAGGGCATGCTTAAGCCAGGAAGAGAGCGCGTCCCAATCCTCGCCCTCCACCAGTATGAAAAGCTTCCAGTTGTATATGAAAAAGGCATTGAACGCGGCAAGCACCAGGAGGAAAAACGCCGCCAAAGGCCAGTTCTTTGCCCAAAAGTCCAGGGAATAGTCCGCCCCGAGCAGGAAAAAGGGCATAAAGAAGATGAAGCCGAAGGAAAAGACGAGCACTATATTGAAAAGAATAAAAATAGTCCTAAACTTCATGGCACGCCTTCCCAATAATAAGACTAGGGCCAACAGGCTTAGTGTATAATAGCCTGGGCAGGCAAAAGCATAGATTATACCCAAAGAGGGGTCAATGGGCATGAACAGCGTCCCGCTCAAGGACTTGATCAACGACAGCTATTTCAGTGCCCCGGTTTACCTGGACGAGAAATATATACTGCTTACTCCCGAAACTCCCGTTACCAACGCGCTTATTAATCGCCTAGCCGAGTGGGAATTCCGCCAAGTCCTAACCGAAGGCGCCGTGGTCGACGATGCCCTGATGGATGGGGAGGATACCGCGGACGAGGAAGCCAAGCCCATCACCTCCCAAACCGCGGGCGACCGGGAGAACCTGGGCAAGGTTACCCTATTTTACGACCAATTCCTTAAATACGTGGACTCGGTGTACACGCGCTACGTTACCAAGAACGAGATCGTGCTCAAGGAGCTATCGGACAAGGTAAAAACCCTCTGCGACGTTATAGGCGAAAACAAGCGTTACATACTGCGCATATTGAGCGCGGGCGCCACCTCCTCCAACTATCTCGTCAACCATTCCGTGCGTTCCACCGTCCTGGCCATCGTGCTCGGCAGCTACCTCAAGCTGCCGCCCCACCGGCTCATCGAGCTGGGCGTGGCCGCGGTAGTCCATGAGATAGGCATGGTGCGCCTCCCGCCGCAGCTGTACATGGCGGGGAGGGAACTCAATCCGGCGGAGCGTAAGTCCATTACGGCGCACCCCATACTGGGCTACAATATACTTAAGGAAAAGCAGTTTCCCCTGGCGGTAAGCCTGGCCGCCCTCGAGCACCACGAGCGCATGGGAGGCACAGGCTATCCGCGCGCCCTCGCGGGCGAGAAGATATCGGTATACGCGCGCATAATAGCGGTAGCCTGCTCCTATGACGCGGTAACCGGCTCAAGGCCCTTCCGCGAGGCGCGGGAAGGCTACGAAGGCAAGGAGGACCTCCTTAAGAACGAAGGCAGGCAGTATGACGATACCGTCATCAAAGCCCTCGTGTATTCCCTGTCCATCTACCCCATAGGCTCCTTCGTAATGCTGTCCAACGCGAAGGCGGGCCAGGTGGTCGACGTCAATCCCGACAATCCCCGCTACCCGGTCGTGCGCGTGCTCGGCTCCCTTACCCCTGACGGCAAGGAAACCGTGGTGCAAAGCTCGGAACAGGGCGTGCGCATACTCAGGCCCATGGGGCACAAAGAAGCCGAGCAGTACCGCCAGCAAAAAGAATAGCCTGGCTTGCCATCGGCCCCATCCTTCCGCTATTCTCAAGGCTGCGGGCCAAGCCCGCTCCATACCCATCCGCCTTAGCGGATCGCCCACCAAGGAGTATAAGCATGGAACTTTCCCCCCTGCAGAAAGCCCGTTACGCATATAAGCCGAAATTGCCCTCCGCCCTGGCCGCGAAGCCGGAACTGCTCGGCGTCGAGCTTGGGGAACCCACCCAGTCGCTCGCCGATCAGGCGGCGCTCAAGAAGCTTTTCGCCCTCAGCTACGGCAAGCCCTTAGCCATTCTGGCCAAAGGCTCGGGCGCGGGATTGGCGAAGAAGCTTAGGGTTGGCGTTATCCTTTCCGGGGGCCAGGCGCCCGGCGGGCATAACGTGATAGCGGGGCTATTCGACGGGCTTAAGGCGGGGCATCGCGACTCCGCCCTTATAGGCTTCAAGGGCGGCCCGGGCGGGCTCGTGGACGACAAGGCGGTGGAGTTCGACGCCGCCATGATAGACGAGTACCGCAATACCGGCGGCTTCGACATGATAGGCTCGGGGCGCACGAAGATAGAAAGCCCCGAACAATTCGCCAAGAGCGCGGCGGTGGCCAAGGCCCGCGGGCTCGACGCCATAGTCGTGGTGGGCGGCGATGATTCCAATACCAACGCCGCGCTGCTCGCCGAGTATTTCCTCGCCGAAAAGCTCTCGTGCGCCGTCATAGGCGTGCCCAAGACCATAGACGGCGACCTTAAGAACGAGTACATAGAGACCAGCTTCGGCTTCGACACCGCCACCAAGACCTACGCCGAGCTCATAGGCAATATAGAGCGGGACGCGGCCAGCGCCCGCAAGTACTGGCATTTCATCAAGCTCATGGGCCGCTCGGCCAGCCACATAGCCCTGGAATGCGCCCTGCAGACGCGGCCCAACGTGGCCCTTATATCGGAAGAGGTGGAAGCCAAGCAGTCGACCCTCGCCCAGGTAACCGAGGAAATATGCGCCTCGGTAGTAGCCCGCGCGGAAGCGGGCATGAATTTCGGCGTCGCGCTCGTGCCAGAAGGCCTCATCGAATTCATACCCGAGTTTAAGGCCCTCATAGCCGCCCTCAACGACTTCCTCGCGCATAAAGCCGAGGCCTTCAAGTCCCTAGCCGACGACGAAGCGCGCATAGCATTCGTGGAACGCGGCCTTGACGCCGATTCGGCCGCGCTCTACAAGGCCATGCCCCAGGATATAAAGAAACAGCTGATCATGGATCGCGACCCGCACGGCAACGTGCAGGTATCGCGCATTGAGACCGAAAAGCTGCTCATAGCCATGGTGGAAAAGCGCCTGGCCGCGCTCAAGGCCTCCGGCGCCTACAAGGGCTCGTTCAGTTCCCAGGCGCATTTCTTCGGCTACGAGGGGCGCTGCGCCTTTCCTTCCAATTTCGACGCCGATTACTGCTACGCGCTGGGCTATACGGCCTGGGCCCTCATAGCGGCCGGCCTTACGGGTTACCTTTCATCCGTGCGGAACCTCTCGGCTCCCGCCTCCGCGTGGATAGCCGGCGGCGTGCCCCTTACGATGATGATGAATATGGAACGCAGGCACGGCTCCGACAAGCCGGTCATACGCAAAGCCCTCGTAGAGCTCGACGGCGCGCCGTTTAAGGCCTTCGCCAAAGAGCGCGCCGCCTGGGCCAGGGATACCCTGTACCGCTATCCGGGCGCCATACAGTACTACGGCCCCGCCGAGGTATGCGACAGGCCCACGGAAACCCTGCTTTTGGAAAAAGGCGCGCACTAAAGCCCCACGCCAAAGCCCCACTCTAGGCGTACGCCACAACGGCCCGATCGCAAAAACAAAAGGCGCGGCTTCCCCTGCGGGAGCCGCGCCTCGTTCGCATAAGGGGCTAAGCTTACTCGCCTAGCTTGGCGGGATCCAGCTTCAACAGCTTGCCGGAATTCGTTCCCACGTATAAGAAGCCATCCGCGAGGAGGGGGCGAGCGCTGAGCCGGGAGCCCAGCTTCACCCTGCCCCGCTCGGCGAGCGGAGCCAGGCCCAGCGCGACGAGGAAGCCGTCATTCGTGCCGTAATAGAGCATGCCTCGGGATAAAAGCGGCGGGGCGCTTACCTGGCTTATCGGCTTCATAAGCTCGACGCCGTCGAGGCTGTAGCCGAAGATAGTCTGCCTGCCGAAGGCGAAAACGCCCTCGCTGCCCATTTCCACATCGGAGAATACGCCTCCCGCCACGGGCAAAGGCCGCTCCCAGGCCACCGTCATCGTAGACAGGTCCACCATGACGAGGAGGCCCTTGCGGTCGGCGAAACACGCGCGCTGACCGAATATCTGCGGGGCCAAGGCCACCGGCTGCAGCGCGCCGGTCTGTACCTGCGCCTTGATATCGCCGTTAGCCAGGTCAATGAGCATGAACACGCCCTTCTGATTGACTATAGCCGCCATTCCCTCGTAATTGGCGGGGCTCATGGTGCTGCCGCCAGGCACGGGCAGGGTCTTCATGACCGCGCCGGTCTTAGGATCGAGCAGCTCGAGCCCGCTCATGGTGGGGAACACGAGCGCGTCGGGGAAAGGCACCACGCGGTTGCCAAGGACGTGCGATCGGTCGCCGTCCAGTGATACGCGCTGCAAAACGGCGCCGCTCAGGGAATCGATGGCCAGGTATTCGTTGGAGCCGCTGTAGTACACCACGCCCTTGAAGGGCACGGCCGACATGAGCTCGGCCCCGCGGTTCTCGGTGCTCACGGTCCAGAGCAGCTTGCCGGCGGGCGATAGGCCGCTTATGGTGCCCTTGGGGTCGGAGAGCACGAATACGTCGTTAGTCGGGACGCGTACGACCCTGCCGCTCACGGAGCCTTTAAGGGCTTCCCACTCGGCTAGCAGAAAGTCGCGCTTGGCCGCCGGGGCCGGCTTAGCAGCGGCTATGGCCGGGCCGGGAACGGGTTTAGGGGCGGGTTTAGGCGCGGGGCTGGCCTTGGGCTGCTCCGCGGCCGGGGCGGGAACCGTGGCCGACGCCGCGGGGCTCAGCGCCGCCACGCCCGTCTGCTCGGCGGCGGCGCCGTCCGTCGGCTCCTGGCCGGTCCTGAGGAGGCTTACCGGCTCAGCCGCGCCGGCAGGCGCGGCGGATGCGGCGGGCATGGCCTCTATGCGCTTGAAATTCTCCAAAAAGGGAGACCGTTCGGGAAGGGCCTGCGGCGCCTGCGCCTGCAATCCCGCCTCCGCCTTCTCGCTTATGCGCTCCAAGGCCTGGAGCGCCCTCTGCAACGCCGGGTTATCGGCCTTCGCCTGCGCTTCGCTCGATGCGGCCTGGGCCTGTACCGCGCCCAAGGCCGGCGTTAACGAGGGGAAGACGCTGTCGCCGGCGGCTATGAGCGGGCTCGTGGCGAATACGCCGCCAGGAAGCGCCGCCGCTGAAGGGGGTTCGGCGCCGGCGGCCGCTTCCGCGGCGCTGAGAGCCGCCAGGCTTTCGGGCGCGAATAGGGCTACCTGCTGCGCCAGCTCTTCATACACGAGGGCCGCCTCGTCGGCGCTAGCCTTGTTTATAGTCAGGCTCTGATTGGCGCTCACGATGCTGGCGCTCGCCACGATGGACTGCACGGCTACCGCCGCGGCAGGATTGGTCGAGGAGTCTTCAAGGAGCTTATACACCACGGGACTTACCGGCAGCACGGCCACGGAGCCGCTCTTCACCGCTATGGTAGTGCCGTTGACGGAATCGTTGCTCACCACGAAATCGGTGCCGCGCACGCCGGCTACGCTCGATTCCGTCCGTATCATATACGCGTCGTTGCCCGTAAGCTTGTTCACCTTGGAGAGCACGGTGCCAATCGCCAGGCTGCCCTCTATGCGGTTGGCCTCGGCGCTGAGCGCGACGGTGTTTACGAGGTAGAGGGTGGCGGGCTGTATGCGCATCGTCGCGCTGCCGCCGAATTGTATGTCGCAGCTGCCGTCGGGGCCGGTACGTATGCTGTCGTCCGCCTCGACGCTATCCCCGATTTCCAGGGGTATCCAGTTTCCTTCGCGCCCGCGCTCGACGAAACCTTCCACGAAAATACAGCTGGCGCTGAAGGTAGCCCGCGGCAGGGCGAGCCCCTGCGAGGCGTCGGCTAGCGCGCCGCGGCTCGCGGGCTCCTTTACGGAGGCGTCGCCGCCCGAACACGCGGCCACGAGGCATGCGAAGCCAATGATGACGCAGGCCTTACTCAATTTCATCTTCATACCCCCGCTGCGAACGCATACAGGTCTCTGGTGGCTTGCGCACCATGCCTAAAGCCCAAGTATACGCCGCTTGAGCCCGCTCTTCAAGCAAAGCGGGAAAAGAACGCTTGCCCAACGGCCTCCCGCTGGGTAGTATGCACCTGATGTTACGCTTCATGCGCGGCCTCTTCAGTAAAAACCCGCCCCCGCCGCCCATGGGTTCCTTGGCCCAGGAACTCTGGCACGCGCGCTTTAGCCGCAAGAACGCCTGCGGTTTCTCCTTGGAGGGCGACGCTCGCTATGGCGTCGAACTCAGCGAAAACGCCCTTCAGCTCTGCCTTAAGCGCCCGCAACTCTTCGCGTGGACGGAATTGAGGCGCTATCGCTACGCGGACGCATCCATAGACGCCGAGCTGGAATTCCCCTCGCCCGGTGCCGCCGGGCTCATACTCCGCATGGCCGACGACAGTTCCTTCGTGTATTTGCTCGCGTCCTCGTCGGGCGCCCTGCGCATGGACGCGGTCTTTAACGGCGAGCCGCGGCCCATCGTGCCCTGGATACCCTGCCCGTGGCTGGAAGGCGCGCCTTCCATCGTCCTTACCGTCGTTATGCGCGGAGGCCGCTATATCGTGCTGGCAAATGGCCGCTGGGCCTTCGAGGCCGACGACGACACCGTGGAGTCCGGCTTCCTGGCCTTCGCCGCCCAAGCCTACGAGCAACAGGACACCCGCTTCTCCTTGAAGTCCTTGCGCGTAGAGTCCAGGCCGCTCGAGGTAGAGGTCGATTTCGTGCGCTACGGCCGCGTGCTCGCGCGGGACGACGATCAGCGCCGCCGCCTTGCCCAGGCCCTGTTCTCGGCCGGTGACTACCTCCCGGCCCTTATCCACGCCAGAAAGCTGAGCGAGCTGCCGCGTCCCGCCGCCGGGGATATTTTCCTGGAGGCGGAATGCCTGTTGCGGCTCGATATGAGGGCGGAGGCGGCTGCCGCGCTGGACCGTTGCCTGGCCTTAGAGCCGGATATGAACCAAGCCCGCGAAGAGCGCTATAACCTGCTCTATCTTAACGGCGATTATGCAAGCCTGAAGGAAGAGCTGCTCGCGGACGCCGAGCGGCTCGCGCGCAGCCCCCGCCTGCTCAACCTGCTGGGGCACGCGCACTATACCATGGGAGCCTGGCTACCGGCGTCCGAGGCCTATGGCAAAGCGGCCGCGGGCGATCCCGCCATGCCCATATACGCGCTCAACGCCGCGAGGAGCCTCGATAAGGCCGGCCTGAGCGTGGACGCGGCCGGCGCTTGGCTGCAGGCGGCGCTCGGCTTCTTCGAGCAATCCTCCTGGGATGACGCCCAAGCCTGTTCCGCCCGCCTGCGCGAGCTTAAATACGACGCGAAGGCCCTCGATTCGCTCGACGCGCGCCTTGCCTACGCGCGAGGCGATACTAAAGAGGCGGAGGCCCTCTTCGCCCGGCTGGCCAAGAAAAAGGCCCTGGACGCCCCCTGCGCCTACCTGTACGGCCTGTTAAGGAATACGCGGGGCGAGAGGAACGAGGCCCTGCCGCTTTTCCGCAAGGCTTTCGAGCTCGATGGCGGCGAGGCTATCTACGCCTACCGCCTCGCGGAAACGCTGTTCATAACGGGCGAAAAGGGCCCGGAATTCGACGAGGCGCTCGCCGCCTCGCTGTCGCGCGCGCCCCGGGATGGCTGGGCCCTCAACCTCGCGGGGCAAGCCGCGCTCGCGGCCTCAAGGCCGGCCGAGGCGGAAGCCTATTTCGTGGCGGCGGAAGCCGCCCTGCCCGGCAGCCCCGAGCCCGCTATTAACCGTTCAGAGGCCCTCAAGCGCCAAGGGCGCTACGAAGATGCGCTCGCCGCCTTAAGCGGCCATTCCGGGGGCGACGCGGCGGCCGCCAACCAAAAAGGCAACGTGCTGGCGGCCATGGGCAGGCTCGAGGACGCGGTGGCTTCATACCAGGAAGCCGTGGCGCTGGCGGGCAGGAGCGGCGAAGGCTCGCGCGCGCCCTTGGCCGATTACCTCTGCAATCTAGGCAGCGCCGCGCTCGGGCTCGGCAGGCTCGCGGACGCGGAAACGGCCCTGCGCCGTTCGCTGGAGATCAATGAGGATACGCGCGCGCTCCTCCTTATGGGGGATGTGGCGCAGGAACTCGGCGACCTCGTCAGGGCGGAGCTGGCATACCGGGCGGCTCTGCGGGAAGAAGGCGATAACGGCGACGCCCTGCTGCGCATGGCCAGGCATTACGTAGGCAGGCAACGCTACGCTGACGCGAAGCGCTACGCCGAGCAGATCTTAGAACGCTCGCCTGAGCCGGCGCAAGCCATACTCGGCGCGATACGCGAGGCGACGACCGAGGAACTGAGCTGCTCCCGCTGCGCTCGGCTCTGGATCTGCCCCAAGCCGCTGCCTCCCGTGCCCCGCGCGACCCTGCACGGCGAGCCCTGCGGCGAATCCCCGGCGGGTTCCTGCCCCGCCTGCGGCGCGGCCTACTGCGTATCGTGCGCTCGCGAAAGCCTGCAGGACGGCCGCTTCGTTTGCCTCGCCTGCGGCGCCAAGCTTAACCTGAACGATGACAGGCTGCGCTGGATAGCGCGCAGCTACATACAATAGATTGTATTGCCATTTTTACGCGTTGCGGATACTATCGAAACGACACGCTAGCCCGCATGATTTGGTAGGTCATAGCTCATGAGATCACGACAGAGCCTTATAGTTCTCGCCCTCGCGGCCTTCGGTTCGCTGGCCCACGCGCAGGGCATACTCACCGCCGATCAGTTCTTCGCCAACCTGTCGGCCAATTATGCCAAGATCAACGACTATGAGGCGCAAATCAGCGTAAACGCGGGTTCGCAGGCCATGGCGGGCACGGTGATATACAAGGCTCCCACGCTCATGCGCATGGACTTCACCCAGCCCGCGGGCCAGGTAATTTCATATAACGGCAGCTCGCTCATCGTGTACGTGCCCGAACTCAGGGCCACGCTGAGCCAGCAAACCTCGGCCACCACCAACGCCGCGGCGGCTTCCGGCGAAGGCCTGCGCATGCTTGAGCGCAACTACAGCATAGCCTACCTAAGCGGCCCCGAGCCCGTGGCGCTCTCTGCCGCCGAGAGCGAGCCCGTGGTAAAGCTCCTCTTGTCCCGCAAGACCGTGGCGGAAGGCTTTAGGACCATTACGCTGTCCGTAAATCCCGCAACCATGCTTATACGCCGCATGGATGGGGTTACCTTAGCCGGCGACTCGATCGTCTATAGCTTTTCCGGCTTCAAGCTTAACCAGGGCATATCCGATACCCGTTTTATCTATGACTCGCCTGCGTCCGCCAACGTATACAATAATTTCCTATTCAGCACTGATAATTAAAGGTAGCACGGCTTATGAATGCAATCGGAGAGCAGTTTAAGGCAGCGCGCGAGGCCAGGGGCCTTAGCCTGGATCAGGTCGCCGATGAAACCAATATAGCCAAGCGTTTCATCAGCGCCATGGAAGCGGAGGATTTCTCCGTATTCCCCGGCGATCCCTACATCATCGGCTTTTTAAGGAACTACTCCGATTACCTGAGCCTCGACTCCCAGGCCATCGTGCAGAGCTTCCGCGGGCTGCGCATACAGGAGCAGCCGGTACCCATAGACGCCCTGCTCAAGCCCAAGAAGCTGTCCCCGTGGCCCTTCATAGCCGGCGCCGGCGCCGTTGCGCTCGCGTTGGCCCTGTTCCTGATTTTCGGCGCCATCAACAAAAAAGAGGGCGAAGCCGAGGGAAGCCTGGCGCGGCCCGATCCTACGAGCTATGAGCTGGACGTATCCGTGCTGGAAAAGCGTTTTTATGAGGGCGACTCCATCATGGTACGCTATCGCGGCGAGCAGTATCTCCTAAGCATAAAGGAAATAGCCGACCGCGTGGCCATAGAGTCGCCGGT
>JBFZES010000125.1:0-5764 GCA_041306725.1 Spirochaetaceae bacterium
CGCGCGCATCCATGCGCGCTTTTCCTCCCGTTGGTCGGCGCTGGCAGAGAAGCGAGGGGGATACCCCCTCGAACGGCGGTGTACCGCCATTCTCACCCCTGCGGTCCTACGAGTCTCGGACCGCATGGTTCGACTCCCGCCGCCTCCTTATAAAAAAATTAACCCCGCCTTATGGCGGGGCTTAATTTTTTTGGAGGTGGCGGGAGTCGAACCCGCGTCCTAGTACGCGAATCGGAGGCCTCTACAGGTTTAGGCGGCCTTTTGGGTTGTCGGGAAGGGGGCGGCGGACCGTCGCGCGTTTCCTTCCGTATCCCGCTGAGTGTCCCCTGAATCCCGCGGGCTGGATCCAGGGCTAGTCCCGGTTGGGTTACAGGCCGTCACGGCGCTCGGAACAGCGCGCCGCTGGGCCCGTCGTCATCGGTGCTTACGCAGCGAGGGCGAAATTGCCGTTGTCGTTGGCAATTGAAGTTTTGCCGCGATCAGGAGTACGGCACTCCACCTGCCACCAACGGTCCTGACCGTACCAGTCGAAACCGGGGCACCCCCATTAGGTTCTAATGTACCGTCCTTGGCCTTGAGGGTCAAGCTTGGCTGAGGGTAGGCTGCGAGTCTTAATGCGCCTCGCCGGCGCCGAGCTTGATGCCCGATTCTATGACGCAGGCGCCGAGCACGAAGCCTTCGGCGTCGTAGAATACCGCGGATTGGCCGGGCGCCACGGCGCGCTGCGGCTGCTCGAAAGCCAGCTCGGCCTGGCCTCCCGATACGAGTATGGACGCCGCGGCCGGCTTGTGGTTCTGCCGTATGCGCGCGAAGGCGTCGAAGCGCACGCCCTCAAGCGCGGGGTCGGCGGTAAAGGCCTCGCTGCCTTGGAGGCCGGAGGAGAAGAGGGCGTCGTTGTCGGATACGATGACCCGGTTGGCCTTGGCGTCCAGGGCCGCCACGTACATGGGCTTAGGCCCCAGGCTCACGCCTATGCCTCTGCGCTGCCCTACCGTGTAGTGGGCTATGCCGCGGTGGCGGCCGAGCACCCTGCCGCTTTCGTCGACTATGTCGCCGGGTTCCTCGTCGCTAAAGAGGGCGCCGTAGCCGCCGGCAACGAAATCCTGGCTCTCGGCCTTGTCAGCCATGGGCAGGCCAAGCTCCGCCGCCAGTTCCCGCGCCCTCGCCTTGCTGATCCCTCCAAGGGGAAACAACACGGTGGCAAGGGCGTCCGGCGTGAGCCGGTGGATAAAGTAGGTCTGGTCCTTGCTTTCGTCGACGGCCGTGCGCAGGTGCAGGACGCCGCCCTTTTCCTCTATGCGGGCGTAGTGGCCGGTGGCGAAATACTCGAAGTCAAGGCCGGCGGCGCGCGCCTTTTCGAGCATGAAGCCGAATTTCATGTCGCGGTTGCAGCGCACGCAGGGATTGGGGGTCCTGCCCGCGCGGTACTCGGAGCGGAAGTAGTCGAGGATGCGCTCCTCGTATTCGGAAGCAAGGTCTACGGCGCGGTAGGGTATGCCTAGGCTTTGGCAGAAGCTCTCGCAGGATTCAATATCCTGCTCTTCTCCGGGGCCGTAGCAGGCGTCGGCGTTCAAGCCTTCGGGAAAGGCTATGGCGCCGGGCTTGAATATCTTCATGGTTATGCCTATTACCCGCGCGCCGGCGCCGTGGAGCAACGCGGCGGCAAGCGATGAGTCCACGCCGCCCGACAGCCCGACGGCGACGGCCTTGCCTTTGTAGCGGCTCAGTTCTATGTCGTTCATTGCCCGGTAGCATAGCGATTTTAGCGCCTCTATTCAATGTAGCGCGAATTAGGGAGGCTAAGCCTGTATCATTTGAATAGCGCGCTTGTTTTGTGCTAAGGTAGCCGAAGGCGTTGCCTACGTAAGTTTCCGCGATAGCGATGCTCAGGGCAATTCGCCATTAACAACAGTGGAGTTAACACCATGAAGAGAGCTAGGGCAATTTTGGCTGGCGCGGCCATGCTCCTCATATTCTCGGGAGGCGCTATCCATGCCCTTCCGGCCGATCCTAACGCCCTTGCCGCCTTTCCCGATTACCTGGCCGTACGCTCGGAATTCCTTTCCGCCGTGGTCACCGCCCCTAGCGCCACGGCGAGCGCCTTCAAGACCGTCTACCGCGATACCGCCTCAGGCCGCGTGCGCGTGTCGGTGGAGCTCGAGGGGCAACAGCTCTACGTGCTCTTTCTGCGCGAACGGGACGGCGCGTATCCCTATGGCAGCCAGGGCAATATCATCGTGCGCCGCGATGCCACGACTAACTTCATTCGCCAGATTAAATGGATGCTCAGCGACGACGGGCTGTCGTGGATAAGCCTGACGCCGAACAATGAACGGACTATCGTCGATTATGCGGTGGGCGGCTCAGTCGTGCGATCGGGCCTCTCCGTATCGAGCCTGCTGTATTATTTTTTCCTTCAGCCTTTTAAGCATCTCCATGACATGACCAGGGACAGCCTGGACTGGAGCCTGGTCCTCGGCGCTCCTGGCGCGGCTGGCTTGCCCCGCTTCGCCGCTGAAATCAGCGCTTCGCGGGGCTCGGCGGCCGCCCTGCTCAGGGCGAGCCTGGACTTTAGCGGCGTGAACGCCTACATAGCGACGAGCTCGCTCAAAGGCGCCCTTCCCGAGGAGGAGACGAAGACCGCCTTCGCGCAGAGCGCGGTCATGGCGGACGGCAGGGAAACGGCTAAGCCCAAGGCCGTGGCTTGGAGCGCCGAGCGCGGCCTGCCCTTAAGCGCCGCCACGGCGGTCATGCTGTCCCGGCTGGCCGACGGGTCGGTATTCTTGGGCTACGTCGATAGCGGCGACGGCCGCTACCCCTATAAGCTCGTGCTGCTGCCGTATAGGACCGAGCGCGGCTCGTACGCCCTGTTCGCCTTTGACGCCGAGGCGCGCAAGGCTTTGGACTGGGGCGAGCTGGTGCGCAGCCGCTCCGACGGCTATATACGGCTTATTCGGCTCCCCGCTCCTTGAGTGTTTCTTCGCGTATTACGCATTCTGCCGTGTGTGCTTGAATATACCGCAGACAATGCTATATACTTGAAAAAACCGAGGAGCCGACTCTAGAGTGCGTCGTACGCTCCCCGAGAACCGAAGGAACGTAATGACAGAGCTCACGTTTAATGATTTTGGCCTATCGCCGTCCCTGGTGGAGGCGCTCGTCCGTAAGGGCTTCGAAGAGCCCACCCCCATACAGGCCCTCGCCATTCCCAAGCTTTTGCAGGGCAGCGCCCATCTCTTAGCCAAGGCGCGCACCGGCACCGGCAAGACCGCGGCCTTCGGCCTGCCCCTCGTAGAGCGCCTCTCCGAGCCGCAGCCCAAGGTGCGCGCCATCGTGCTCGTGCCCACGCGCGAACTTGCGCTTCAAGTGTCCGCCGAGATAGCCAGTTTCTGTACCAAGGGCCAGCCCCGCATAGCCACCATATACGGCGGCGCATCCATGGGGGAGCAGCTGCGGCGCCTGTCCCGCGGCGTGGACCTCGTCGTGGGCACGCCGGGCCGCGTGCTCGATCACCTTGACCGCGGCACCCTGGACCTCTCCGCGCTCGAATGGCTCGTCCTTGACGAGGCCGACGAGATGCTGGACATGGGCTTTATCGAGGACATAGAGAAGGTCATCGAGGCGGCCAATCCCGCTCGCCGCGTCGTGCTCTTCTCCGCCACCATGCCTTCCGCCATATTGCGCATAGCGCGCGACCACTTAGGCGAGTTCGAGCGGGTAGAGGACGAGACCAATCCGGTGCAGGCGGGCCTTACCGACCAGATATGGCTGGAGGTGCGCGAGCGCGACAAGCTCGAGGCCCTGTGCCGCATAGCCGATTCCGAGGACGAATTTTACGGCCTCGTATTCTGCCATACCAAGATAGAAACCGACGGCGTGGCGCGCGCGTTAAGCGAGCGCGGCTACGCGGCCGAGGCGCTCCATGGCGACGTGTCGCAGGACATGCGCGAGCGCGTGCTCGCCCGCTTCAAAGAGCGCAAGACCCTTATACTGGTGGCCACCGACGTGGCGGCCAGGGGCATAGACGTCGAGCGCCTTACTCACGTGGTAAACTTCAACCTGCCCTTCGATCCCGAGTCCTATACGCACCGCATAGGCCGTACCGGCCGGGCGGGCAATAAGGGCACGGCCATCACCTTCGTCACCCCCGAAGAAAATAGGCGGCTCTTCCATCTGCGCCGCGCCTCGGGCGACGGCCTGCGCAAGGGTTCGGTGCCCTCCGTCCTTGAAGTCATAGCGGCCAAGCGCGGCCGCATCGTGCTCAAGGCCAGCGCGGCGGCCCGCGAATTGCTCGGCATAGCGCCGCCCAAGCCCAGCGACGGGACGGAGTCGAGCGCCGCCGCTACCGAAGCCGCCGATTTGGCGGATTTGGCCGAGCTCTCGGCTCCGGAGCCAAGCGCTAAGGAAGCCCATACGCTTGACCGCTCGCGGGTTAAGGCTTTTTACGCCCTGGCCGACGAGCTCTTGTCGGGACTTGAGCCCCGCGACGCGCTCGCCGCCCTAGCCGCCGCGGCCTACGCGAACGACCTTGACCCCAAGCGCTATGGCGACGTGCGCGACGTATCGGTGGACCAGACGGGCACGGCCCGGCTCTACGTGGGCTTAGGCAAAAAGGACGGCGTGTGGCCCAAGGACATAGCCGAGACGGTGAAGAAGCTCACCGGCCTGCCCGACAGGCTTATCGACGAAATCGAGGTGCTTGAGCGCTTCTCCTTCGCCACCGTGCCCTTCGAGGCCGCTGAACGGGCCATAGCCGAGGCCAGGAACCATAGGGGAGCGCCCTTCGTCCGTATAGCCAGCGCGAAAACCGACGGAGCAAAAGGCCCGCAGGGCAAGGCCCCCTTCGGCAAAGGCGCGTATAAGGGCGGGTATAAAGGCGGCTACAAGGGCGAGAGCGGCCAGGGCGGCGGATATAAGGGCGACAAGCCCTTTAAGAAACCGTTTAAAAAATAGCGCCTATCGGGGGCTTGTGCTTGGATCGCTTCAACAGGATCTAGGCTTGGGCAAGTTCCTGCTCCATGGTGCTTTGGAGCACCTTGCGTATGAAGAGCCGCAGTTTGCCGCGCTTGTCGTCGTCTAGGCTGCCCGGCTCGAACATGAGCACGCGCGGGGCGTCGCTCTGCGCCTCGTCGCGGCCGCCGAGCACGACGCCGTTCAATATAACGCGCGTGCCTTTAAGGTTGAGCTGGAGGTCCTTGATGCGGGTGCCCGTCTTGGGCGCGTCGCCTTCGGGGAACAACGCGGACATGCCCACGACGCTTATATCCCGCAGGGTGCCCCGCACCGTGCCGCTTAGGCCCGAATAGTTGAAATCCCCCGCGTCGCCGGGGCAGTTCGCGCGCACGAAGCGCCTCCTGCCGCGCGCTTCGTTGGCTTCCAGGGTACGCAGGAGTATGTCGGCCGTCTTGGCGGCTCCCTGCTTGACCGTTATAAAGCCGCATTCTACGCCCAGGGTCAATAAATATGCCGAGCGCTTGTCGTCGTCCGGCTGCATGGTAAGGACGCCGAAGCCGGGGCCGCCTTCGGGAAGCGCTTCCTTGATGGCGGCTATCCAGCTCCGCCACCTGCCTTCGTCGTCTCCTTCGTCCACGTTCACGAACACGAGGCTTTCCGGGTATTTGGCAAGGTAGCGGGCCAGCTTGCCGTGGTCGTTGGTGGTATATACCTCAAACTCGGCGGCGGCAAGGATATGCAACACTTCGCCGAGCACCGAGTGGGGATTGAGGAAGAATACCTTCTTCCCAAAAGGAGAGCTGTCATGGGG
>JBFZES010000126.1:0-3950 GCA_041306725.1 Spirochaetaceae bacterium
TTTGAGACCGGCGCGCTTGAGCTGCGCCTTAGCCCGGCCGCCCTGTTCCGAGGCAAGGCGTACATAGAGGAAGCCAGCGCCGCCGCTATAGCGCTTGGCACGCCCCGGGTAAGCTCCGGCGCCCTTCCCGGCGCGGCCGCGCCGGAAGGCAAAGCGGCTAAAGAAAAGCCTAAAGGGGCGCCGATCATAGACTTTGAGCGCTTCGACGCGAAGGCCCTGCTCGAACAGGAAAAATCCAAGCTGGCGGTCACCGCCGCGTATGCCCGGAGCGCCGCGGCCTATGACGAAGCCGCCGCGCGTTGGGAAGGCAGGGTGGAGAGCTCGAAAGCCTCTATTCAGAGCGCCCAGGAATCCTCCAAGGCCGTTCTCTCGCTCAACGTCGGCGCTATTCGCAGCGTCGACCAGGCAGCCAAGGCCATTAACGACGCCAAAACGGCTATAGGCGCCGCCGCCGCCGTGGGTAACGAAGCCGCCGCTATATCCGCCGGCATAGCCAAGGACGCGGACGCCCTTGCCGGGCTCAGCAAAGAAGCGCGAGCCGCCTTCGACGACGACGCGGACTACCTGAAGGCGCTGGTCAATCCCAAGAGCGGGGCCGCCATGGCCGCGCTCGAGCCTTCGATCAGGGCCATGCTCTCCGACCAGGCCGAACTCTACCTTGATTACGGCGTCAAGCTCCTCGACGCGGCCCTTAAGCTCAAAGCCTCGGGCGACAGCGATTCCGCTGAGGATGGCGCGGCGGCGCGGAAGCCCGGCGCGCGGGGACGAACCGTACGCTATCCGGGAACCGCATACGCGGCTTTTAGGCTCGGGCTCTTGCGATCGGATTTCTCCTATGAAGGCGCAACGTGGTCCGTGGAGCTGAGGGAGCTGAGCAGCGAACCGGCCTTATCGCCCAGCCCTACCGCGCTTGACTTCTCCTTTAGCTCGGCCGACGGTTCTTCCATCAAGGCCGCCATAGAGGCTGACCTGCGCTCACCCTCCGCAACGAGCTATACGGGAAGGGCCGATCTGGCCGGCTTAGCCGTCGACTTGGGACCGGCGCTCGCCGACGCCGGCCTCGACGGCTTCACGGGCAAGGCTTCAGGCAGCGTAACGCTATCGGGCGCGAAGGATGGCGACAGCGCGGGGAGCCTCTCCCTGAACGTAGCCGATCCAAGGGTAGCCCGGCCTTCAGGCAGCGTGGGCCTCGCCGCGAGCTCCGCCTTATCAAAGATCGGCGAGGTGGCGCTGAAGGCCGCCTGGGAAAACTCGGGCGGGAATGAACGCTTCAGCTTTAGCACCAATATCGACGCTATCGTGGAGGAGGCTCTGCGCGCCTTAGCCCTAGGCTACGCGAAGCAGGCTTCCGCCGCGCTGGAAAAGGAATTGCGGTCTTACGTGGCAGGCGAACTTGAGGGGAGCCTAGGCTCCAAAGAAGATTTCGACGGATTGCTCGCCGCCGCCAAGGGCGATAAAGCCGCGAGCGACGCGCTTCAGAAGTCCCTGGACGCCAAGCTCAAGGAGCTGGAGAACAAGGCTAAAGCGTTGGGGACGGGAGTTCTGCAGGGAATAAGCCTGCCTAAGATAGGGCCGTGACCGGGTTTTTAAGGGTTTTGGCTTCATCCTGCATATAGTTCCTCGAAGCTTGTGGCTCTGCCTCCAAGGACGCTTGCCATAGTGGCATAGCGATTCTAGTCGCGCTACATGAAGCGGCGCTCAAGCCTAAAACACAAGCTTCGAGGAACTACTTATCGCGTAAAGAGCCTGCGCAAGAGAGCCAATTTCTCAAAGCGTTTTTCCTGGCCGCGCAGCAAGCGCCCTATATTGGCGCGGTGGGTAAAGAAGATAAACGGCGTCGCGAAGAGGCCAAAGCCCACGAGCCAGGGCGACTGAGCCTGGCCAAGCAGCGCCGGCAATACGAGGGTAAGGCTCAAGCTGAGGGCGGCGGCCATGGACGACAGCGATACGATGCCGCTGGATACGAGCACCAGGGCGAAAGCCGCCAAGGCCACGGCGAAGCCCAGCGGGGCAAAGGCTAGTACGGCGCCGGCGGCCGTGGCCACGCCCTTGCCTCCCTTAAAGCCCGCGAATACCGTCCATACGTGGCCTACGGTCGCGGCGACGCCGCAGAGCAGCATGGCGCCTTCGCGGGTAAGGGGGCCGGCCAAGGCCAGTCGGCTTATGAAGGCCGCGGACAGGAAACCCTTGAGTATATCGATGAGGGACACCGCCACGCCGGCTTTCCAGCCGAACACCCTGAAGGCGTTCGTGCCGCCCGCGTTGCCAGAGCCCTCGAGCCGGGGGTCGCGCTTGAAGAAAACCTTGCCTATGACTATGGCGCTTGGAAAAGACCCGGCCAGGTACGAGAGTATAAGGGCAAGGGCCAGGCCCATCATGAGCCGGCCCGGGGCAGGAAGTACGCCAGGGCTATAGCGCCAAGGCCCCCATGCACCGCGAGCGCGGGGCCAAGCGTGGTGATAGCCGGGGGCGTATCGAAGCGGTAACGCGACGACAGGCCCGCGGCCAGGGCGGCGGCGTCCTCGGGGGCGTCCACATGGGCTATGATCGCCTCCATGGCGCAGCCATGGGGGAGGTCCTTAGCCACGAGCTCAAGGAGCTTGGCTATGCCCTTGCGCGGCCCGAGGTACATGCCGGCCGAGGCCGCCTTGCCGTCTTTGCCTACGGTCAGGATGGGGCGCAGGCCAAAGGCGCGGGCCGCCAGTCCTTTTACGCCCTTGAGCCTGCCGCTGCGCATGAGCCCTTCGAGCGTAGGCGCGGCCACGAGCAGCCTTACCCTTGACGCCGCTTCCTCGGCCGCCTTGAGCACGCCCTCGGCGTTCGCGCCGGCCGCGGCGGCCTCGGCTGCCTTCTTTGCCACGAGCCCGGCCGATACCGACAGTTGCCTGGAATCGAATACCCTGAGCCTAGACGCGTCCTTTGACGCATAGGCGCTGCGCCTGCCCGCCTCCAAGGTGCCTGACAGGGCTTCGGATATGCCTATGTACACGGCCTCGTCGGCATGGCCTAAGGCCAGGTCATATTTCCTTTGGAAAGCCGCGGCCGTGGGCTGCGAGGTGGTAGGGTAATGGGCGGGCTTGGTCTTCAGGTAGGCGGAAAATTCCTCCGCGCTCAGGCCTAGGCCGTCGAGGTACGAGCGCTTCTCGATTATGACCTGCACGGGCACGGTTTCGATGCCGAGGGCGAGCTTGAGCTCATCGGGCATATCGCAGGCGGAGTCGGCTATGACCGCGCAGGGCCTGCGCCCCGCGGCCGCTATCCTCGTCTGCAAGAGCATATCGTCCACTTTAGGCTGCTCTACCTGCCCATACCTATCCATGGCGGCGAAGGCCTTAGACGGGCTATCGCTGTGCACATGAGCCTTTATGAAACGGGAGGAGCCCGCCACGACGACGGAATCGCCGTATTGGGTAAGGCTTTCCCGCAACGATGACATATCCATGTCCTTGCCCGCGATAAGGGCCTCTATGCAGTAACGGTAGCGGGGGTCGCTTCCGTCTAGCGGTATATCCTCATCGAGGCTTATGCCGGCCTCCGCGAAATCGACCCCCGACTGCTCGGACAGCTCCCGTATGCGGCCCTGGTGTATGAAATTGGCGACGCCTTCGATAAGGCGCACGAAGCCCAGCGCTCCGGCGTCCACGACGCCGGCTTTCTTGAGCTCGGGCAGGAGTTCCTTGGTGCGTTCAAGCGAGGCGCGCGCCGCCTCAAGCCCTTCCTTGAGCATCTCTATAAAATCGTCGCTGCGCTGGGCCACTCTATGCACGGCCTCAGCCCAGTCATGGAGCACCGTTATGATCGTGCCCTCTTTAGGCGACGAGAGGGCGGCCCGCGCCGAAGCGGAGGCGCTGCGTACCGCTCGGGCGAAGCGCCGGGTGCCCACGCGGGCTTCATGCGCCAAATCCTCGGCCAATCCTTGGAAAAACTGGGCAAGTATGGCGCCGGAATTG
>JBFZES010000127.1:0-5471 GCA_041306725.1 Spirochaetaceae bacterium
GTAACGGCTATGGGCGTCTTCAATTCGTGCGTAACGCTGGCTACGAAGGCGCGCTCGCGGGTGGCCAGTTCACGCGCGCGGCGGGCGGCCAGGTAAAGCGCCACCACGCTGCCGTAGAGGAGCAGCAGTATGGCGGCCGCGCCCAAAGACCACAGCCTGGCCTCGCGGCGCACGGCCTCCTCTAGGGGCAGGCCGCGCCGGTACAGTTCCAGGCTCCACAAGCCCCGCGTCTCGAGAGTCTGGAAACGGTAGCGGTCTATCTGCATAGGCCCGGGCTCCTGCCCCGAGGCGAAGGAGAAGTAGAAGCGCGGCAGGTCCAGGCGGTTAGGGTCCCGCATGAGGGGCCGCGAAAAATCCGGCCCGTCGCGCCCTTGCGGCGCCTTGCCGTAACGGGGCGCGCCGCCGCCGTCGCGCACGACCAGGGCGTACTCGGGAAAATCCGAATCGGGGCCGAAATAATGATCATCCAGGCTCGTAAGCGCTTCGTCGAGCAGGGCCTCCTCATCGAGCAGGGCCACCACGAAGCGGAACTGGAACACGCGGCCCTGCTCAGGCGCCTCGCCGCGCTCGATGCGCGTGGTGGAGGAGCGGCCCAACAGGTAGCCCATCAAGGGAGGGAGAGGCGCGCCGCCGGGCTCGGCGTTGCGATACTGCTCAAGGAGCAATTGCGCGTCCCGCGCGTCGGCCCCGCCCTCGCTTCCGCTTGGCGACAAAACGCTCACCGTTACGCTGCCGCCCGTCGCGCCGCCGGCGCTTCCCGCGTTCCGCTCCACCAGGTAGAGCGCCTTCACGAGCTCGGGCCAGCGGGCCGATCGCCGGTACTCATCGAGGGCTTCCAAGGCGGACACCCTGATATCGACCGTTTCCGACGCCCGTCGCGCCAGGTAGCTGTCCAGGAGAGAAAGCTCAAGGTCCAGGTCGAAGGTGAGCCGGTCGGCCTGATTCATCAGCGCCGCCCGCGAGCGTTCGGCGTCCGCGAGGGCGGCGCGGGCAAAGGTACCGCTGAGCACGAGCCAAAAGCCCGCCACCAGGGGAAAGAGCGCTACTATGAAGAGGGCTGCCAGCCTCGGCCCTATCTTTGCTTCCATACTAAGGACTATAGCACGGTGGCCGGCGCTTATGCCTCGGCTTTAAGGCCTTATAGGGCAAGCTTTTACATACTTTACACGGACCTTACCCCGTCTTCACCACAAGGCGCCGCGCCGGCGCTACACTCCAGGCATGGAATCGAATAAAAGCGGAGGAACTGCCATGAGCAAAGACCATGCGTCGCCCATACTGTCCAATTACAAGCCTAAGCCCCCTGGCGCGGGCCGCGACAGGAAACGGGTATTTACCATAGTACTCGTTGGGGCCGTGGCCGTGGCCGCGCTCTGGTACGGGCTTTCCTCGCGAGAGGGCGCCGCCCTCTCGGGCTGGACCGAAGCCACGGTGACCGTGGGGCCCATGGACGACGCGGTGCAGGCATCGGGCAGCATAGAGATGAAGCGCACGAGGACGGTATTAAGCCCCGAGGCCGGCACTCTCGCCCGCCGCGTAGCCGAGCAGGGCGATTGGGTGAACGGCGGCGCCCTGCTGGCGCAGCTTGCCGCCCCCGAGCTCGACGATGCCCTTGAGGATGCCATAAGCGACATAGCCGTGGCGGAGCGCGACCTGAGCGTGCTCGATTCCAACCGGGGCTTCGCCCTGGAGCGCGAGGCCATAGAACTGACCAAGAAGCGCCGCGCCCTAAGCGACGCCGAGGCCGCCCTCGTCCGCGCGAAGGAGCTTGAGGCGGCGGGCTCGGGCACCGCCAAGGACAGCGCCGATAAAGCGCGCGCCCTTACCGAAGCCGGCGAGGCTTTGGCCCTAGCCGAGCTAAGCGCGCGGGAATCCGAGCGGGGCTACCTCTTTCAGCGCGCGTCCCTCCTGGACAAGCTCGAAGCGCTCCGCGGCTCCAAGGCCTCCCTTATACAGCGCATAGCCGACCTGAACGTAAGGAGCCCCATAAGCGGCAGGCTCCTCTCATGGAAAGCCGCCGAGGGCGACATACTGTCGCGCTATGGCGTCCTGGCAAATCTGGCGGACACCAGCGAGCCGGAGGCCGTCTTCGCCGTGGCCGAGGGCACCGCCGCACGCCTCCTCGTGGGCATGAAGATAAGCATAAGCGTGGGCGGCTCAAGCTACCCCGGCAGCGTAAGCGCCATAGGCAGGGAAACGACTGCCAGCACAGACTTAGGCTCCACCGTGCAGGTGAGCGCGTCCTTCGATGGCGATACGCCGGAATTCGCATCCGGCGCGACGGCAACCGGAGAAATACTCATAGCCACCAAGGCCGAAGCCCTGCTCCTGCCCCGCGGGCCGTACTTAAGCTCGGGCAACGCCAAATACGCCTATGTAATAGAAGGAAATTACGCCGTCCGCAGGGCCGTAAGCTACGGCTCCAGCAAGGGCGGCATGATAGAAGCGCTTTCCGGCCTTAAAGCCGGCGAGAGGGTACTGACTTCGGATTATAGGGATTTCATCGATCAAGAACGCATAAAGCTGGGAGGCGGCAAATGATTGAACTTAAGGGTATACGCAAGACCTACGGACAGAGCGAAGGCGCGGTAAGCGCGCTCGACGGCATAGACTTAGCCATAGGCAGGGGCGATTTCGTTACCATCATGGGCCCTTCGGGCTCAGGCAAATCCACCCTGCTCCATCTCCTGGGGCTCCTCGATACGCCCAGCGAAGGCAGCTACCTCTTAGAGGGTCATCCCGTGGAAGGCCTGCCCGACAAGGAGCTTTCCCGCATACGGAACAGCCACTACGGTTTCGTGTTCCAGAGCTTCAACCTGCTGCCCGAGCTGAGCGCGCTCGAGAACGTGGCCCTGCCCCTGCGTTACGCCGGGAGGAGCAAGAAAGAAGCCTTTGAGCGCGCGGCCCTGCTCCTGGCCTCGGTGGGCTTGGGCAAGCGCGCGCACCACTATCCCTCGCAGTTGTCGGGCGGCGAGCAGCAGCGCGTGGCCGTGGCCCGCGCGGTGGCCAACGAGCCCGACGTGATCATGGCCGACGAGCCAACGGGCAACCTGCCCTCGGCCACCGGCGGCGAGATCATGGGCCTCTTACAGGAACTCAACGCCAAGGGCGTCACCCTGGTCGTCGTCACCCACGACCAGCGCATAGGAGACCTTGGCCGCACGCGCATAAAGCTGCGCGACGGCAAGGTGGACGAGGTGCTCGCATGAAGAACGCCGTAGCCCTCTCCCTGGCCCGCGCCTATGCCAGGGGCAAGGCGTCGGACCTGGCCCTCATGGCGCTCTCCATAGCGCTGGCGGTATTCGTAAGCGCATCCGCCGCGGGCGCCGCCCTCGTCTTCGCCAAGGACATGAAGGCGCGACAGGCCGACCCCTCGTACCTGGAAATAAACGCCGCTCCCAGCGCCTTCTCCCGCAATCGCTCCGAGGCGGTAGAGGCCCTTAACGTATCCGCCCTGCGCGGCTTCTCGCTGCCCGACGACCTGGCGGCCGAAGCCCTGGCCGTAAGCCCTTCGCTGCGCTATGCCTACAGCTATGACCGCGGCGCGTTCACCGTGGGCGAATCGGCCAGAAGCGCCTTCCAGGGCCCCGGCGGCCTCGGCGGCCCCGGCATGGTTACGGCTACCATAGCCGCCCCCGCCGCGGGAGCATCCGGCGCGGCGGCGGCGGGCGGCCAGCCCCCAGGCTTTCCCGGCTTCGAGGCCGCTGCCGCGGCCAGCCCTGAAGAACTGGAAGCCGCCGCGGCTTTCGAGCAGCCCCTCGTCGCCACGCTGGCCGGCGCGCGCGTCGATCCCGCCTTTTTCCTGGCGTACGGCATGAAGGCGGCGGAAGGCAGCCTCTTCACCGAGGCGGACGTAGCGGAGCGCCAGGCAACCCTCGTGCTCGGCTCAAGCCTGGCGGCCAGGCTCTACGCCGACGGCAAAGCCTACGGCAAGCGGATACGGCTCGACGGCATAAACTACGAAATCATAGGCGTGCTCGAAGCGATGGGAAGCTCAGGCGGCGTGGACTGGAACGACCTGGCCTTCGCCCCTTTCCGCGATATACGCATAGGCTCAAGCGGGGCCACCGTACGCTTCCGCGCCATGAATATGAGCTTCGCCGCCGCGAGCCCCGACAAGGTGGACGCCGCCATAGCCGAGCTTGAGGCCTATTTCGAACAGGCCCTTGGCGCTGGCATCATCACCGTTAACTCGCGCAAGGCTGAGCTCGACGAGACGCGCGCCAGCCAGGCCACCCTGCTGGCCGTGGCTTTCTCGCTCTCGGCCCTCTGCGTGCTCGTGGCCGTGCTCAACCTTACCAACGCCTCGGCGGCGCGCGTACTTAAGCGGCGCCGCTCCTTGGGCATACTACGCGCCATAGGGGCCACCAGTCTGGACGTGAGCGCCGCGGCCTTCTGGGAAAGCGCCATGTCGGCCGGCATAGGCCTGGCCCTCGGCGGAGCCCTGGCCCTGGCCTTCAAGGACTCGACGGCGAGCCTCTTAGCGCCCTTAGCCGACGCCAAGGGCGGCGCCTACGCGGCCATGCTGCCCGCCGCCCTGCTCGCCGCTCTCCTTCCCCTGCTGCTCGGCACTATGCCCGCCTGGAACGCCCTGCGAAGCGCGCCGGCCGAGCTCGTGCGGCCCGAATGAAAGAGGTACTATCATGAGCGATATACTACGGCTGAGCGCACGCAAAGCCCTAAAGAAACCCGGCAAGGCCTTCCTGCAGGCCGCCGTCATAGCCGCCGGCGCCCTGGCTTTCTCGGCCGGCCTATCCATAGCGGGCTCCATAGCCGAGCTTGAGCGGGAGACCTACCGCTACCGCGTGTCCATAGCGGCCGGCGAGACCGACGAGGCGGGCCGCTTCGAATACGAGCGGCGCAGCCCCTTTACCGTCGACATCATAGACAGCCTGAGCGAGGATACCGGCTACATACGCCGCGCCGCGGCGGTAAACCAGGTCAATTGGCCCGCCGTCAAGGTGGGCGACAGCCGATACAGCATACGCAGCGTGCTGTCGGCCGGCGAGCATTACGCGGACATCATGGGCGTTAGCCTGCTCGAAGGCCGCTGGTACGCCCGCGAAGACGCGGACGCAGGCTCCAAGCTCGTAGTGCTGTCCGCCAGCGTAGCCGATACCCTTTTCGGCTCAGCGGCCGGGGCCATAGGCCAGTACCTGGAAACCGAGCGCGGCGTCATGGCCATAGCGCGGGGCCAGGGCGCGCAGGCAGGACAAGGCGGACAGGCCGCTGGCCAGAACCAGGCCTTCCGCATGGCTACCGAGCGCTACGAAGTCATAGGCGTATACCAAGACCCCTCGGAATTGGCCCGCTCCGCCTTGGGCATACCCGACGCCATCATACCCTTTGGCGCAGACCGGCCCCCGGGCATGAACGCCGTCATGCCGGTGCGCAGCATAGTGGCCGAGACCGACGGCACAGCGCCAGCGGCCCTTGAGGAAAGGCTCGCCTCTACCCTAGCCAGCCTGGGC
>JBFZES010000128.1:0-4732 GCA_041306725.1 Spirochaetaceae bacterium
CAGCCCTTTCCTATGACCGTATCGCCGCCCAGTATGGTGGCGCCTGAGTAAATAGTAACGCCGTCCTCAATGGTGGGATGGCGCTTCACGTCGCCCTTATGCTTCTTCACGCTTAAGGCTCCTAGGGTAACGCCCTGATAGATCTTTACGCCCATGCCTATCACGCTGGTCTCCCCAATGACCACGCCGGTGCCGTGGTCGATAAAGAAGCGTTCGGCTATGGCAGCGCCAGGATGTATGTCGATGCCCGTCTTGCCGTGCACGTATTCGCTCATCATGCGGGGTATGAGGGGCACATTGAGCTCCCAGAGCCTGTGGGCGAAGCGGTGCACGGTAATGGCTTCGAGCCCGGGGTAGGAGAGTATTACCTCTTCTATGGACTTAGCGGCGGGGTCGCCGTCGAAACAGGCTTGCACGTCGGTCATGAGGACGCGCCGTATGGCGGGCATGGACTCGAAAAAGCCCTGCACCGCCTCGCGCGCCTCGAGGTGGCAGGCTGCGGGGCAGCCGGACTTGCCCTCTATCCGGTAACGGTACTCAAGGCTCTTGGCGCATTCCTCTATGAGAGCGCCTGCCGTTCGGTGGGCCAGCTCGCCTATTACGTAGGGCATGGTGCTGTCGTCTATGCCGTCTTCCTGCCGGTAGCCGGGAAAGGCCAGGGTCTCAAGGTCGGCCACGATGGCGTGCACGGCTTCTTTGGAGGGGAGGTTCTTGCCCGCGCGGTGGTTTATGCCGCCGTCAAGGTCATAGGATGCTATGAGCGCCTCTATGGCGCCGTTGAAACGTTCCATTTTAATAGCTTAGCCAAAAACTCGCCTAAATGGAATGGCGCCAGCCCGAAGAAGCGCCGTATTTCGGGCAGCGCCGCGTTAAAGCCGTCTTCTCCCATACGTATGGCAGCCTCGAGCTGGTCGAACTGGAAGCTACTCAGCTCGCCGTTCGATACGACGCGAACGCTGGCCAGCGACTCGGAGGCGGCCTGGGCCGCGTTAGCCGCCACGTCGAACGAGCGCAGCAGTATGGACACGCCGCTAGAGAGCGCGGCCGGGCTCTGAACCGAGAAGGGGCTCACCTCCGAAGCCAGTATCTTCTTGTAGCCCTTGGCGCGGGCTAAGGAGCAGGGCAGGTTGTTCACGATGCCGCCGTCGGCCAGATACTCGTCGCCCAGCGTTACCGGGGCGAAGACGCCGGGCACGGACATGCTCGCGCGGAGCGCTATGGCTAAAGGCCCGCTGTCGAACGCCCGCTCCTTGCCGCCGCAAAGATCGGTTGCCATACATGAAAAGGGTATGGCCAGGTCCTCGAAGCGGCGGCCTTCCAGGATGCGCTCGAGCTCGGCCAGCACCTTTGAGCCCGAATCCATGGCCCTGCCCGTAGCGAGGGCGCCCATGGCCGCCCCCGCGCGCAAGAGCCGCGATAGGGCAAAGTCGGGCAGCCTGAAGGCCGGGTTCTCAAGGAAGCGCTTGATATCGAAGGCGCGCGCGTACTCCTCTATGCGGTCGGCGCTCCAGCCCGCCGCGTAGAGAGCGCCTACGATGGCGCCCATGGAAGCGCCCGCGATAAAGGAGGGCGGGGGGCAGCCGAGCCTTTCCAGGCCGCGCAGGAGCCCTATATGGGCCAGGCCCCTGGCCCCGCCTCCCGAAAGCACGAGCGCCCATTTCATGCTCAGGCGGCTCCGCTGCTCGCGCCCATGGCCGCGTCCCCCGGCTCGCCCTTCTTTACCTTTGCCATGACGGCGAAGGCGCCCAGCATGCAGAGGCTGGCGAAGACGAAAATGCCGGTGTACTGGTATTCGGGAGCGGGCTTAAAGAGATTGGTAAGGTCTATGACGAGGCCCGTCACCGGCGGCGCCAGGATGCTGGCGCTCTGCGAGAAGGTATAGTACAGGCCGGTAAAGATGCCTATGTTGCCGAAGGTGGACAGCTGCCACAGCATGGGAAAGGAGTTCGTTATGACCGAGCCCCAGAACACGCCGTATACGAGCATCATGCCCAGGAAGAGGTAGAAGGCCGCCGAGCCGGCCAGCCCCATGGACGGGCCGGCAAGGCTGAAGAGGGCGAAGACGGCGGTAATGGCGACGAGCCCTATGAGCGAGCCGCGTATGATCTTCCTCCGGCCCAGCCTGTGGGCCAGGTAGCCCATGGGTATGGCCGCCAGCGCGTAGGATATGCCGGCTATGCCCTGGGGCAGCGCCATCATGCCCGAGCTGGCGCCTAGGGCGTCGCGGGCGTAGAGGCCTAGGAAGGGCTTAACGCCTTCATGGGCCATGAACCACAGGAAGATGGAGGCGAGTATGTAAAAGGCGCTCTTGTCCTTCTGCGCTACCACCTGTTTGATGGAATCGATGACCGGCACGCGCTTTTCCGCCGCTTCGCCGTCGTGATTGCGCTCCCGCACGAAGAGGAAGAGTATGATCACGGCGAGTACAACGAAGAGGCTGGCAAGCGGGAAGGGCAGGCGGTCTTTCGTCGCCCCTATGACGGGAAGCACGATATCGATGTCCATAAAGCGCGCCAGCACCAGGGTGCCCAGTATGGTGCCAAGGCCGCCCATGGTATTAATGACGCCATTCGCCTCGGAGCGATAATCGCCGGGTATGGTGTCGGGCATGAGGGCCACGATGGGGCCGCGCACGCTGGTCTTAAAGATATTCAGGAAGAAGAGTATGGCCACGAGCGCTATCAAGGATGCCGCGGCCGCGTAGGGCACGAGGCCGAAGAAGAAGGCGGCGGCGGGCAGCATGACCAGGATGAAGGGCATGCGCCTTCCTATGCGCGTGCGCGTCCTGTCGCTCCATACCGCCACGATGGATATGAGGAAGAGCTGCAGCACGTTATCCAGGGTCATGACGAGGCCAATGAGCGACTTGGACTCTATGTACTTGCCCAGGAAGGCAGGCACATAGGTGTCGTAGAGCGGGTCCATAAGGCCCATGGTGAAAAAGCCGAAGCCTATGAGGAAGGTCAGCCCCAGGTAGCGCTTAAAACCCGTAGTTTCCTTGGTCATATGGTCACCTCCATGGCCCCGAGCGGCCTGATATGCATGATGGACGCGGCGCTGAAGCCCAGCGCGCCGTTCATGAAGTCTATATAGGCCTGTTCTCTGCCTAGAGGCACATAGGCCTGTATGGTGCCGGCGAAGCCGCCGCCATGGACGCGTACGGCTCCCTCGCTTCCTAAGAAGCGCTGTGACAGCGCTATGGCGCAGGCCACGGCCTGGCTGCGCGTGGCGCCCGCGGGCACCACGTTCTGCAGGAGCCGCCAGGAGGAGTCCCCCGATTCCCTCACGAGCTTAAGGAAGCCGGCAAGGTCGCCCCCGTCCAGGCTGTCCGCCATGGCGGCGGCCCGCTCGTCTTCGGCCACGAAGTGCAGGGCGCGCAGGAAGGCGCGGTCGCCCGCCTTGGCCCGCAGCGCCGCCGCGTTATCGAGCAAGTCCGCCTCCTTTACGCCGCGGAGGACGGGCTTATCGAAGAAGCCCGCTATGGCCTTCATGTCGGCGGGTATGGACGAATACTCGTCGGTAAGGTCCTCGTGGCTGTCGCCCGCGTTGACTATGGCCAGCGCGTAGCCGGCCTTATGCAGGTCAAAGCCCACGCGGCGCCAGCTTGGCTTGGCCGGGTCGTTAAAGTCTATGGCGCTTATGGCACCGAGCGCGCTGGCCATCTGGTCCATGAGGCCGCAGGGCTTGCCGAAGTACTCGTTCTCGGCCTCTTTGCCTATGATGGCCAGCTCCTCGCCGCCGCGCGAGCCGCCGTTATACAGGGCGTTCTGCAGCTGCCCCATGAGGAGCTCGAAGGCAGCGGAGCTCGAGAGGCCCGAGCCCGCGGGCACGGAGGAATCGGCCACGGCGTAAAAGCCGCCTGCCTTGCCGCCGCGCTTAACGAGCCCGGCCGCCACGCCGCGCATGAGGGCTTCGGTGCGGCCGCGCTCCTCGGCCTTCGGCTTAAGGTCATTGAGGTCCGCCACGAAGGGCTTGTCCCAGCCGCTCGATGTAAGCACGGCCTTGCCGTCGCTCCGCGGCGCGGCGAAGGCCAGTATATCCATATGGACGGCCGCGCAGAGCACGCGGCCGTGGTTGTGGTCGGTATGGTTGCCGCCCAGCTCGCTGCGCCCCGGGCTGCTGATAACGCGCGCTACGTCGCCGCCCTCGCCGCCGAAGAACTCCCGGGCCAGGCTATCCCAGCGGCCAGGCTGGCGGGCCGCACCGCCCTCGCCGTAGAGTTCGCTTAGGACGCTTTTCCCGCCGTCCGAGGCTAGGAAGCGGATCAAGCTCGTCTTGTCGTACACGGATCCTCCTCAGCGCCGGCTTACGCCGGCTAGCCACTGCACGATAGCACGGTTCGGCGCGTTTAGGAAGGCGGCCGCCGCTTTTACCCTGGCCTGCCGCCCGGGCTTTTGTTATATTGCATTTGCGCTATGAATGAAGAAAGAGAGCACTATGAAGCGAAATGTTAAACGAGCGCTGGGCATAGCCGCGCTCATCGCCATAATCCTGGCGGCCGCCATGGCAGCCTACCTGGCGCCTGCGGGCCTTGAGGAGGGCGCGGCTAGGGCCCTGGCCTCCGATGGTAAGCTACGGATCGCGCGGGATAGGAGCGGCATAAGCCTGCTGCCGCAAGGCCAAGCCGACCTGGGCTTCATCTTCTACACGGGGGCCCGGGTGCCCCCGGCCGCCTACGCCGCCCTGCTCAAGCCCCTGGCCGAGCGGGGCATAGCGGTGTTTATACCTCAGC
>JBFZES010000129.1:0-8352 GCA_041306725.1 Spirochaetaceae bacterium
CTCAATCCCCACTCGGTGCTCGGCGAAGTGTTGCATATCCTTGCCGCCGCCGAGTGGGGATTGAGGAAGAATACCTTCTTCCCAAAAGGAGAGCTGTCATGGGGCATGCTTACACCATAGCACCTTGACCCGCGCCTATCAAGCTTCTACTACCCTATATTCGCCGGCCTCTGCGGCAAGCTGTACGTAGCGGCCCGCGTTCGCGCGGAGGCGCTGTACGTCCTCGTCGCCCAGGCTGCGCACGGCGCGAGCGGGGCTGCCGATAATGAGCGAACGGGGCGGGAACTTCTTTCCCTGGGTTACCAGGGCGCCGGCGCCTACCACCGATTCCGCCCCTATATCCGCGCCGTCAAGGACTATGGCGCCCATGCCTATGAGGCAGCCGTCGCCCACCGTGCAGCCGTGCAGTATGGCCCGGTGCCCCACGGTCACGTTTTCCCCGATAACGCAGGGGCTGCCTATGTCCATGTGCACGACGGCGCCGTCCTGTATGTTGGAGCCCTTGCCTACCGTTATCGTGTCCATGTCGCCCCGCAGGGTAGCGCCGAACCATACGGAGCTATGCTCGCCTAGGCTCACTTTGCCCGCCACTTCCGCGTTCCATGCCACGAAGGCCGTGGCGTCCACCTGGGGTATATCCTTGCCTATGGCGTGTATCATAAAAGCCTCCTTGAGAAAAGCGCTTGGCCCCTTAGCGGCCTTATCTTGCCAAAAAGGCGCCATAAAGTGATACTATGGCCTGAGCGTGGCAGCTAGGAGCGAAGCATGAACGACGATCCCATACGGCTTATCATAACGGGCGGCACCTTCGATAAGCAATACGATGAAATAAAGGGCGAGCTTACCTTCAGGGATACCCACCTGCCCGAGATCGTCAAGCAGGTGCGCATTACTTCGCCGGTGGCTTTCCAGATCGTGCAGCTCATCGACAGCCTCCACATGACCGACGAGCACCGTTCCGACATCCTGAACGCCTGCGCCGAGTCGCCGGAGTCTCGCATCGTGATAACGCACGGCACGGACCGTATGCCCGAGACCGCCAAGGTGCTGGGGCCGGCCGCGCTTAAGAAGACTATCGTGCTTACCGGCGCCATGGTGCCGTTCAAGGTATCGGGCTCGGACGCCCTGTTCAACCTCGGCTCGGCCTTCATGGCCGCGCGCCTTTTGCCCCCCGGCGTATACATAGCCATGAACGGCCGGGCCTACGCCTGGGACAACGTGCGCAAGGACTTCGAACGGGGACTATTTCAGCCGGTACGGAGCTAAGCGTGGCCCGCGAGCGCGACGAAGGCAAGCGTAAAATCATCCTCGCCGAGGCGAAGCGCCTCTTCGCGGAGCGCGGCTTCCACGCCACGAGCGTGCAGGATATCGTTAAGGGCATCGATATACCCGTGGGTTCGGTCTATACCTATTTCGAGAACAAGGACGATATCATACGCTGCGCCATAGACGAGGGCTGGGCGGAGTTCTACCGATCGCTCGAAGAGGCCCTCGCCGCCGAAGCCTCGCCGTCGCTGCGCATGTCGCTGGTCGTGTACGGCTTCCTGCCGCGGCTCTTCAAGGACGTCGAGCTCATATCCCTGTTCCTGTCGGAAGGCCTGCGCTTCACGGATCTCCACGTTAAGCTTGAAAGCCTGGCCCGGCTCATAGGCGCCGTGGTGAACGACCTGGCCAAGGAGCGCGGCATGGCCGTGGCCCTCTCGCCTAAGCAGGCCGTATCCGCGCTGTCCATCTTCTTTTTAGGCAGCCTGGATACCATACGGCTGTCGCGGCTTACCGGCATACCCATAAGCGAGCGCGACGTCATATCCTTCATATCGCTCATCATAGAGGCGAGCTTCGGCATACGCCTGCCCGAGCTTCCGCTGGAGCCCGCCACATAAGCGCTTACGGGCCGTAACAAGCTTCGTAACGCCAAGGAAAATTTGCTCTACGCTATTCTTTGTCCTATACTTTTGCTCTGGCTGTCGATAATAAAGAATGAAGGCTCGGCCCATGCCGCTAGCCTCGTGCATTCTCCAGCTTCAGGAGGACTCCCGGTGGCATTGGATCTCTTGAGCGCGCAGCGCATCCTCGCTATAGATTCCGAGCTTAACAAAATCCGGGATTACGACATACTGCTCGACCGCGTGCTCTTCGAGGCGCGCAAGCTGGCCAATGCGGACGCGGGCTCTATCTACGTTAAGGAGGGCGATTTTATAGCCATTAAATTCGCCCACAACGATACCAAGCAGAAAATGCTGCCCGAGGGCGAGAAGCAGGCCTACCCTCATTTCACTATCCCGGTAAACGATAAGACCATATCGGGCTACGTGGCCATGACGGGCGAGCTCCTCAATATCAAGAACGTGTACCGCCTGCCCAAGGGCTCGCCCTACAGCTATAACGCGGACTATGACCGGCAGTCTGGCTACAAGTCCAAGTCCATGCTTACCCTGCCCCTAAAGACCGAGAACAATAAGGTGCTCGGCGTTATCCAGATTATCAACGCGCTGGATAGCAAAGGCGAGCTGTGCTCCTTCACGAAGGAGGACGAGGCGGCGGTAACCCATTTAGCCGAGAAGGCTACCGTTGCCCTGCAGCGCGCCTATATGACGCGCTCCATGATCATGCGCATGATACGCATGGCGGAGATGCGCGACCCCAAGGAAACGAACGCCCACGTTAACCGCGTGGCGAGCTATGCCCTGGAGCTGTATGAACGCTGGGCCTTCAAGCGGGGTTATGACCAAAAGCGCATAAACAAAGAAAAGGATATTTTTAAGCTGGCGGCCATGCTGCACGACGTGGGCAAGGTAGCCATATCCGACCTTATACTGAAGAAGCCCGCCAGCTTCACGCCCGAAGAGTACGTCATCATGCAGACCCATACCAGCGCCGGGGCGCGGCTCTTTGACGACCTTCTATCCGATTTTGATACTATAGCGGCCGACGTGGCGCTTACCCACCATGAAAACTGGGACGGCACGGGCTATCCGGGCTGGATAGACCCGCATACGGGCAAATGCCAGCGTACGGACGCGCAGGGCCGATGCCTGCGGCGCAAGGGCGAGGAGATACCCCTATGGGGCCGCATCGTGGCTATCGCGGACGTATTCGACGCGCTCATTTCCCGCCGCGTGTATAAGGAACCCTGGGGCGAAGATGAGGTATTCAAGACCCTCTGCGAGCTTAGCGGCCGGGAATACGACGCGCAAAAGGAACGTCCGGGCGGCTTCATAGCCAATCCCAAGACTATAAAGTTCGATCCCGAGCTCATCGAGGTATTCTTCCAGGTCCTGCCGCGCATACGGGAAATTCGCGCCCGGTATCCTGAAGAGGAATAGCCTCGGGCCTTAGGCGGCATTGACCTGTTCGGCCTTCCGTTATTATCATCGTGCCATGATAACTCCTGACCAGTTACGCCAGAAATACCTGGACTTCTTCAAGGCCAAGGGCCATGCCGTCATATCGGGCAAGTCCCTCATACCCGAGAACGATCCCACCGTTCTATTCACCACGGCCGGCATGCATCCGCTTGTGCCCTATCTCTTGGGCGAGAGCCATCCCGCGGGCAAGCGCCTCGTGGATTACCAGAAGTGCGTGCGCACCGGCGACATCGACGAGGTAGGCGACCCGAGCCACCTTACCTGCTTCGAGATGCTCGGCAACTGGTCGCTTGGCGACTATTTCAAGAAGGAATCGATAGCCTATTCCTGGGAATTCCTTAGCTCCAAAGACTGGCTGGCCCTCGATCCGCGGAAGCTGTCCGTGACCGTGTTCATGGGCGACGAAAACGCGCCTCGCGACGAGGAATCAGCCGGCCATTGGAAGGGCGTGGGCGTGCCCCCCGGGCGCATAGCGTACCTGCCGGCCGGCGATAACTGGTGGGCGGCAGGCCCCGTGGGGCCCTGCGGCCCCGACACGGAAATTTTCTACTGGGTAGGCGAGGGCCTGCCCGCCGACGATTCCAATAAGGGAACGGACAGCGCTAACTGGATGGAAATCTGGAACAACGTATTCATGGAGTATAACCGGGTGGACGAAAAGACCCTGGTCAGGCTTCCGGCGCAGAACGTGGATACCGGCATGGGCCTCGAGCGCACGGTTACCGTGCTAAACGGCAAGACGAGCGTATACCAGACCGAGACCTTCACGCCCATAATCGCCGCTATCGAGGCCGTGTCCGGTTACGCGTACGGCAGCGATCCGGCCAAGGATCCGTCCGTGCGCATCATCGCCGACCACGTCCGCGCCTCGACGCTCATAATAGGCGACCCTAAGGGCGTATCCCCGTCCAATGTAGGGGCGGGCTACGTGCTGCGCCGCCTCATACGCCGCGCCGTGCGCCACGGAAAAAAGCTCGGCATAGAGACCGGCTTTCTCGGTAAGCCCGCCGAGGTCGTTATCGGGCTGCTCTCCGGCGCGTACCCCGAGCTTACGGACAACCGCGAGCGCATCATGGCCGAGCTTGAGCGCGAGGAAGCGAAGTTCCTTGAGACTCTGCAGAAGGGCGAGCACGAGTTCGAGAAGATGCTGCCGAATCTCCTTAAGAACCCGCAGAAGATCATGTCCGGCCGCTTGGCCTTTAAGCTCTATGATACCTACGGCTTTCCCATCGAGCTTACCCTGGAGCTGGCGGCGGAAAGCGGCATGACGGTGAACAGGGAAGAGTTCGACGAGGCGTTTAAGAAGCATCAGGAGCTGTCCCGCGCAGGCGCCGAGCAGACCTTCAAGGGCGGCATGGCCGACCAGTCCGAGATGGCCACCAAGTACCACAGCGCCACGCACCTGCTGCATAAGGCCCTGCGCATGGTGCTCGGCGAGCACGTGGCCCAGAAGGGCTCTAATATTACCGCCGAGCGGCTGCGCTTCGACTTTAGCCACCCCGCGCCTATGAGCCCGGAAGAAATCAAGCGCGTCGAGGATATCGTGAACGAGCAGATACGGCGCGATTTGCCGGTGAGCATGGCCATGATGCCCCTTGAAGAGGCCAAGTCGTCCGGGGCTATGGCCCTGTTCGGCGAAAAGTACGAGGCCGTGGTCAAGGTGTACAGCATGGGTGACTTCAGCAAGGAAGTATGCGGCGGCCCCCACGTGGAGCGTACGGGAAGCTTAGGCAAGTTCACGATACAAAAGGAACAGAGTTCTAGCGCGGGCGTTCGCCGCATCAGGGCGGTCTTGGAATAGCGGGTCCGGGCACGATTCAATTCAGGGGAGAGCCCGCGCGGCTCTCCCCTGTTAATTTTAGGTTTTCTGGACTTATTTGACTTTACAAATCAACTAAGCTGGGCTACATACTATAGAGCATGTTTAATATATCAAGAATAGCGGTAGACTATAACGGTCCTTTTCCAGAGCTTTGCGCGAGGCTCATGGCGTCGGCCGGCTTTACTCCTTTTAAGGCCGATGAGCGCTGGCCCGCGGGCTTGCCCTTGGTGTGCGGGCTGGACCGCCAGAGCGTGGAGAAATTCCGCTCATCCTCAGGCACCCCTGGCCCCCTTATAGCCGTTATCACGGTAAAAGACCTAGAGTTCAACGAGGTGGTGGAAGCCGCGGGCAGCGCCCACGCCTATTGCATAGTGGAGGACGCGCCTCCCGTACTGCGGGCTACCATACTGGCCGCGCTTAAGCGCTGGGACATAGAAAAGCGCCTGCATGAAAGCGAATCCCGTTTCCGCTTCCTGGCCGAGAACGTGGGCGACGTCATTTGGACCTGGAATATACAGGCGAATCGCTTCGATTACATTAGCCCTTCGATAATCCGCCTTCGCGGCCTGTCCGTAGAGGAGGCCATGGCGGAGAAGCTGGAGGACTCCCTTGCGCCGGCCGCGGCGGCGAAGGCCCGCGCGCAGATGGCGGAGCGCATGGAACAGTACCTGGCTAGCGGCAAGCTTGTGCCGCTTACGGACCTCTACGAGCAGCGGCACAAGGACGGCTCCTTGCGGATGGTGGAGATAACCACCACCGTGCTGCTCGACGCGCAGGGGCTGCCGGAAGCGGTGCTAGGGGTATCGCGCGACGCCACCGAGCGCGTGCTTGCCGATAAGTCGCTCAAGGCCGCGCTTCAGGAACGCGACATACTGCTCAGCGAGCTTGGCCACCGCATCAAGAATACCCTGAGCCTGACGAGCAGCCTGCTGTCGCTGGCCAAATCCAAGGTACGCGACGCGGCGGACGGGGAGCTCTTCGAGGAATCGCAGAGCAGGGTGCAAGCCATGGCGCTGCTCTATGAGCGCCTGCTTAAATCCACGACGCAGGGCTCTATCGATTTTAAGGCTTACCTTAAGGAGCTCTGCGCGGGCCTCTTGCAAGCGTATACGCCGCGGGGAGCCGGCGGGGAGCCCGCCGAAGAGCGGGCCGACATAGAGCTGGAACTAGACGAGTTTAGCATGGACTCCAGCCGGGCCGTGAGCCTGGGGCTCGCTATCAATGAAGCGCTGACCAATTCCCTGAAGTACGCGGCAAAGCCCGGAGAGGCCCTCAAGATACGGATAGCGGCCACGCTTCAAGGCGATCGCATAAGCCTCCGTATATCAGATAACGGCCCGGGCCTGCCCGCGGGCTTCTCCATGGAGGAGTCCGAAGGCTTAGGCTTTCAGCTTATCAAGGCCCTAGCCCTGCAGCTTAAAGGCAGCCTTAGCCTGCGTAACGCGCCGCCCGACGGCGAGGGCTCGACGGGGCTTGAACTAGGGCTGAGCATTCCGCGCTAAGGCCTGTACCGCCGTCTTGCCATCCTCGCGCACGAGCCGCAGGTAAAGTCGGCCCCGTATGCCCGCTCCGCTCCACCAGCTTTCCCGTACGAACCACTCAAGGGTATCGCGCAAGCCCGCGACGCCGGCCGCCCTGGCTTGACAGAAGCGATAGCTTCCTTGCCCGAGCGCGAAGGCCACGGTATCGGGAGCCAGGCACGAGTCGGCTCCTTCCTCGCCATTGGGGCTCAGTCCGTTCACCCCTGGCTCAGGCGCGGCGCTGCCCGTCCATAATGGGGCCGCCAAGGGCTCGCGCAGCCAAGGTCCATCGTCGCCTTCTATGAGGAGGGCCGCCCTATCCCAAACGGCTAAGAGCTCGCAGCCCTCGCCCGACGCGTCGGCCTGGCTTAGGAGAGCGTCGATGCTGGGCACGCTCAAGCGCCCATAGCGCAGGGCTTTATGCATATGCAGGGTATAGAGTTCCATGCCCGCAGTATGCCGCGAACGCGCCGGCGGGTAAAGCGCGTTCCTGCGTATTCTTGTGCGAATGCGGGCACCGTGCTACAGTCCTTGGCATATGGATATACTTTCGGGCATACAGGGGCCGGAGGACGTAAAGCGCCTCTCCCTCGAGGATGCCTATAGGCTCGCCGCCGAGCTGCGGCAGCGCATAGTCGCGACCGTGGCGGTCAACGGCGGGCACCTGGCCTCGAATCTAGGCACCGTCGAGCTTACGCTCGCCCTTCATCGCGTGTTCAGCACCCCGCGGGACGCGATCGTATGGGACGTGGGGCACCAGAGCTACGCGCATAAGATTATAACGGGCCGCAATGCCGCCTTTGGCGGCCTGCGCCGATCCGGGGGCATTTCAGGCTTTCCTAAACGGGCGGAGAGCGTTCACGACTCCTTTGACGCGGGCCACGCCTCGACCTCGCTATCGGCCGCCCTAGGCCTGCTCATAGCGAACCGGGCCCTGGGCAAGAAGGACGCGGTGCTGGCCGTCATAGGCGACGGCGCCCTTACCGGCGGCATGGCTTATGAGGCCCTGAGCCACGCGGGGCAGCTCGGGCTCCCGCTCATCGTCATACTCAACGATAACTCCATGTCCATAGCTCCCAACGTCGGGGCGGTATCGAGTTACCTGTCCCGGCTTACCACGACCGTGGGCTACCAGAATTTCCGCCGCCTGGCGGACAAGGCCATGCTCATGATACCCCTAGCCGGCCCCCTTATCCACGATTCGGTGCGGCGCGCCAAGAAATCCGTAAAGGCGTTCTTTTTTAAGGAGAGCCTCTTCGCCGAACTGGGCTTCGAATACGCCGGGCCCATAGACGGCCATAATATAGCCATACTCGAGGACGTGCTTAGGCAGGCCCGAGCCATCGATAAGCCGGTGGTGGTCCACGTTACCACCAAGAAGGGCCGCGGCCATAAAGGGGCGGAGGACGATCCCTCAACCTGGCATGGCGTGGCTCCCTCCGCCGGGCCCTTGGCCCCCGATGCGGCGCGCCTGAGCTTCACGCAGGCCTTTGGCGATGCCATGCTCGGCCTGGCTGCCGCCGACCCGCGCGTTATGGCGGTGAGCGCGGCCATGGCCAAGGGCACCGGCCTCGCTGAATTCCAGCGGCGCTATCCCAAGCGCTTCTTCGACGTGGGCATAGCGGAAGAGCACGCGGTTACG
>JBFZES010000130.1:0-7909 GCA_041306725.1 Spirochaetaceae bacterium
GCTGACCTCGTAGTCTATCGTGCCTAGGAGGTCGGCCACTTCTGATATAGGCGGGCCGCCTTTCCCAAAAACCGTTGCTATGGAACCGTTATGCACGTCTGGGAGGCCGCTGACGTCGACCATCATCTGGTCCATACATACCGTGCCGACGATAGGGGCGCGGCCCGTAGGGAAGCCTACCGAGCCGCGGTTGGACAGGGCACGGAAAACGCCGTCCGCGTAGCCCGCCGGCAGCACGGCTATGCGGGTATCGCGCGCGGCGCGGAAAGTCCTGCCATAGCCCACGGTTGTTCCCTCAGGAACCTGTCTGATCTGGGTAACGCGGGCGCGCAGGGCCAGGGCCGGCGAGGGCTCAAAAGGCGGGATACGCTCTTTAGAGGCCCGCAAGCCGTAGAGGGCTATGCCCGGTCGGGTCATATCGAGGCGGGCATCGGGGTGGAAGATATGCCCCGCGCTGTTGGCTATATGCCGAACCTGAACCCGAACGCCTGCGCGCTCTATGGCGGCCACCGCGCCGAGGAAGCGTTCAAGCTGCAAGGCGGCGAACGCGCCGTCAGGGGCGTCGGCGTCGGCGAAATGGGAACTGACCCCCTCAAGACGCAAGCCTGGAAGCGAGGAGATCAAGGTAGCGAGCCCGGCCGCTTCCCGGGGTTCTGCGCCGAGCCTTTCCATGCCCGTGTCTATCTTGAGGTGTACCCGCGCCGACTTGCCCTGGCGTTCGGCTTCCCGTGACAAAAGGCGCGCGTTTTCCTCTGATATGACGGTTACGGAAAGGCCGTAGCCGAGAGCGCGCCTTGCGCCTTCTTCGCCGGTATAGCCTAGCACGAGTATAGGATCCGTAATGCCGGCGTGCCTAAGCTCGACGCCTTCTTCGACGAAGGCTACCGCGAGCGACCTCGCGCCCGCGGACAGGCAGGCGCGGGCTACGGGCACGGCGCCGTGCCCGTAGCCGTCGGCCTTTACGACCGCGCATATCGAGCTTCCCGGCGGAAGCAAGCCCGCGAGCTTTGCGGTATTGCTGGCGATAGCCGAGAGCTCAATCTCCGCCCAGCACAGCCGGTCAACCATACGCTAAATGCCTAAGTAGGCTTTTTTCACGTTTTCATCCTTGGCCACGTCTGATGCCGCGCCGGACAGCACTATGCTTCCCGTCTGCATGACGTACGCGCGGTGGGCTATCGAAAGCGCCATCAAGGCATTCTGCTCGACGAGGAGTATGGTCGTACCCTTGGCGTTCAGTTCCTTGATCACGTCGAATATCTGATCGACCAGGACGGGCGCTAAGCCCATGGAAGGCTCGTCCATCAAGAGTATGGCAGGACTGGACATAAGGCCGCGAGCCGTGGCCAGCATCTGCTGTTCTCCCCCCGACAGCGTTCCGCCTTTCTGTTCCGCCCGCTCTTTAAGGCGCGGGAACAGGGCGAAGGCGTACTCGATGCCGCGCCTGATCTCGGCCTTGTCCTTAACGAGGTACGCGCCCATCTCTAGGTTTTCAAGCACGGTCAAGCGCGGGAAAATGCCGCGGCCTTCAGGCACTAGGCCAAGGCCGTCTTTATGCACGATATGCGGGGCCACGTTCGTGATATTCTTCCCCTTGAACGTGACCTTGCCCTTTTTTGGGTGCAGGAGGCCGGCTATGGACCGCAGCGTCGTCGTCTTGCCCGCTCCGTTCGCGCCGATAAGCGATACGATCTCGCCTTCCTCGACCGTAAGCGATACGCCTTTAAGCGCGTGAATGTTGCCGTAGTAGCTATGTATGTTTTCCAGTACGAGAAGGCTCATCCCGCTCTCCTTCAGGCCGTCATCGAGGCGGCCGCGCCTCGTCCCAGATAGGCTTCGATTACCCGCGGATCCGCGGCGATCTCTTTCGGCGTGCCTTCGGCTATCTTCATGCCGTAATCCATGACCGTTATCCTCTCGGAAACGTTCATCACTACCCGCATATCGTGTTCGATAAGGAGTATCGTAATCCCCAGTTCGTCGCGAAGCCGGCGGAAGAGCTTCAGCGCATCCTCGCTCTCCGACGGGTTCATACCCGCGGTAGGCTCATCCAGCAAGAGGAGCTTGGGCTCGGACGCCAAGGCCCGGGCTATCTCCACGCGGCGCTGGTCGCCGTACGGAAGGTTGGAAGCCAATTCGTTGCCGACATGGCGCAGGCCGACGTACTCCATGAGCTCCTCGGCCCTGGCTTCCGCCCGCTTTTCCTCTTCAATGAACGAGCGCGTGCGGAAGACGGCCTGGATGGCGTTCTGCTTAAGGCGCGTGTACGCGCCTACCATGATGTTCTCGATGACGGTCATGCTTCCGAACAGGCGTATATTCTGGAAGGTGCGCGCCATGTGCAGGGCGGTTATCTTTTCGGGAGCCTGCCCTTCTATACGGTGGCCGTCGAAAAGAATCGATCCCTCCTCCGGTTTATAGAGGCCGGAAATGGTATTGAAGAAGGTCGTCTTGCCGGCGCCGTTCGGCCCGATGATGCTGTAAATGCAGCCTCTCGCGATAGTAAAATTCATCTTGTTCACGGCAGTCAGGCCGCCGAAGCGCTTGACTACGTCGGCCGTGGCGAGGATGTCGTTGGTATCAGGCATGTTCATCCTCCTTGGCCGCGGATTCAGGCGCTGCGCCGTTTTCCTTCGCGTTGCCATCCTTGGCCGTATCCCCGCCGCCCTTAGTTTCCGGTATCGCGCCGTCCAGCGATTTGGACCGCAGCTCGCGCTGCCGCCTCGCCGCGGGCAGTATGCCCGCCGGACGGTATATCATCATGAGTATGAGGATGATGCCGAATACCAGGCGCTGGTACTTGGAAGGGTCGAGCTGGTTGGACAGGTCCCGCCAGTAGAAATTTATGATAGGTATATAGGCGTCGCTCTGGCGAAGCTGGGAAAGAAAGAGCGAAAAGCTCTGGAGCACCTGGAGGTTAAGGATGATGACGACCGTCGCCCCTATGATCACGCCCGGTATGCTTCCTACGCCCCCAAGAATGACCATGGTCAGCACGCCTACCGACTGCAGGAAGCTGAACGACTCGGGGCTTACGAAGGTTCGGCTGGCCGCGAAGAGCACGCCCATGGCGCCCGCGAACGACGCTCCGACGGCGAAAGCCGCGAGCTTGAGGCGGTTGGCGGGTATTCCCATAGCCGTGGCCGCGAGCTCATCCTCGCGGATGGCGGTCCAGGCCCGCCCCATCTTGGAGTCGTCAAGGCGGTAGGTTACGACGATGGCCACGATGACGACCACGAGGGCTATCAGGTAGAACAGGATATTGTAGAACTGGTTCACCGTTACCGGCCGCCCCACGAGAGGCTCAAAGATGCCGTTGAAGAATCGTATCACCCCTTCCGGCAGGGAAGGCCTCTGGATTGGGGTAATGCCCTGGGGGCCGTTGGTAAGGTTGATAGGCTTGTCCAGGTTGTTGGCAAGCTGGCGCACGATCTCCCCGAAGCCGAGGGTGATGATAGCCAGATAGTCGCCGCGTACCCTAAGCACCGGCAGGCCGAGCAGAAGGCCCACGATAGCCGCCACGATGATGCCCAGGAAGATGAAGAGATAGAACCAGTCGGGAGCCATGAAAAACTGGGTTCCTGGAGGAGCGGTGCCGGGTATGGCGTTCAACAGGAAGGGCTGCTGCGATCCGAAAAAGGCCCACAGATAGGCTCCGACCGCATAGAAGGCCATATACCCGAAATTAAGCAGGCCCGAGAAGCCCACGACGATATTGAGGCCAAGCGCCAGCGCGGAGAATACCGCGATCTGGAAGATAACCTCAAGGTAGAAGATGTTCCGCGCCCCGAGTATAGGCACGAGCACCACGGCCACCAGAACGGCGAGGGCTAGCTTGATGGCCTTGTTCATGGTTAAGAAGTACGGAAGGCCCGCCGCGAACGTGAACACGAGGAAAGCCGGTATGGAACGCGGGCTCAGGTAGACGACCAAGAAACCGATCGCGATAGCGCTCAGGGAGACTATATACGGGGCCTTCCCGCGATTCAAATACCCCGCCGCCTTGCGGAGGAATTCACGTATCCTGGCTTTCATAGCTATCCTCCTACGCTTTCTGGGAAATCTGCTCGCCGAGCAGGCCCGATGGACGGAAAATGATGACTATGATCAGGATAAAGAACGCGAGTATGTCCTTATATTCCGACCCGAAATTTCCCATGGTATAGGTACCGAGGTACGCGCCGGCGAAGCTCTCGAGCATGCCGAGTATCATGCCTCCCAGCAGGGCTCCGGTGAGGTTGCCTATCCCTCCTAAAACCGCCGCCGTGAATGCCTTCATGCCCGGCATAAAGCCGACGAAAGGATCGATACGCGTGAACTTGAGTGCGTAGAGCACGCCCGCCGCGCCGCCAAGCGCGCCGCCTATGAGGAAGGTGAACGCTATGATGCCGTTGACGCCTATGCCCATGATAGCCGCGGTATTCCTGTCTTGCGCGACGGACCTAATGGCCTTTCCTATCCGCGTGGCATTGACGATGTAGTTGAGCCCTACCAGCATCATCATGGCGGCCACGATGACGATCACCGACTTGACCTGTATGTCGACGTTGATGGGCGCCGAGGAGGTCTTGATGGTGAATAGGGGTATACGGTCGTCGAAATTGCCGAAGGTGGGAATGACCCGGTAAAATTGGCCGGTAGTAAGGCTTTCCACCAGGCGTATGATGTCCTGCAGGGCGAACGATACGCCGATGGCCGAGATTAGCGGCACCAGGCGCGGAGCGTCGCGCAGCGGCCTATACGCGGTACGCTCGATAAGCACGGCTATACCGCCGGAAGCGAGCATGCCGACGGCCAGCGCCAAGGACAGGAAAATATACGGCCCGTAGGGGCCAGTCGAGCTAAGCGCGCCGAGCCTCTCCATGAGTATGAGGAACTCGACCCCCGCGAAGGCGCCTATGGCGAAGATTTCGCTATGGGCGAAGTTAATGAACTCCAGCACGCCGTACACCATGGTGTAGCCCAGCGCGATAGCCGCATACACGAAACCCAGGGTTACTCCATCGATGAGCACCTGGGGCAAATTCGCCAGCGTGTAATAGAGGATGTTCACATTCTGGTTGGCGAGCAGCAGCTTGTCCGCTCCTGATCCCCGAAAGAGCATCGCCAGAAGGACCATGACCGTTGAAAGCAGTACTCCGGCGCCAAAAACGAACACGACCATTTGGCCAAGCGGGAGTATGATCTCTCGGAGTTTGTCTGACTTGATCAAGCGCCGCATAGAGCCTCCATGATGAACCTCGCCCCCGCTTAACGGGGGCGAGGGAGTTTAGAGTACGCTAGCCGATCACTGCGGCGGGGCGATATCCAGGATATTGTCTATCTTGTTCTGCGACCATTGAGCCGGGTCGGCGGACGTTACCTGGATAATGAAATACTTGGCCTTTGCCAGATCTCCCTTCGCGTTAAAGGTGAAAGTACCTGTAATGCCGGGGAAATCCTTAAGGGCGCGAACGGCCTTGGCTACGTCGGCGCGCGCGGGAATTTTCTTCCCTGCGGCGATAGCGGCGTTCTCTATGGCCTTAAGGACGATGGCCATGCTGTCATAGGACTGGGCGGCGAAGGGCTGGGGTTCCCCGCCGAACTTAGCCTTGAAGTCGGCCTGGAACTTGGCGGTGCCCGGATAGGCAGCGGCGGGGCCGGCTACGGTCGAGAAATAGGTGCCGGCGCCTTCTAGCAGGGCCGCGCCGCCGATCTTGGCCGCGTCCGAAGAGTCGAACCCATCGTCAGACAGGAACATGCCCATGTAGCCCTTCTGCCTGGCTTGCTTAAAGAGCACGGCGGCTTGGTCAAACATGCCGCCGAAGTATATTGCTTCGGGCTTAGCGGCGAGTATAGGGGAAAGGATAGAGTCGAAGTTGGCCTTCTCCTCGGTACCGGCGAAGCCCAATACCTTGATGCCAAGATTTTCCGATTCCCGCTTAAAGTACTCCGCTATGCCCTGGCCGTACGCGGTCTTGTCGTGGAGCACGTAAGCGCTCTTTATGCCCTTAACGTTAGCGAACTGGGCGCCGACCGCGCCTTGCACGTCGTCGCGCCCGCAAATCCGGCTAACTTCCAAATAACCGCGTTCGGTTACTTTTGGGTTGGTATTGGCGGGGGAAACGTTGGCGAGCCCGGCCGCGTGGTATTCCTCGGAAGAAGGGATCTGCACGCCGGAGTTATAGTGGCCGACTATGCCCAGTATAGCGGGATCAGATACGATGTTCTTAGCGTTCGCTACGCCGGTATCAGGATTGCCCTGATCGTCGAAGGCGGCGAGCTCGACTTTGAAGCCCATCGCCACGAGCGGCGCGGAAAGCTGCTCCATGGCAAGCTGGGCGCCATTCTTGATATCGGTTCCGACCGCCGACATGCCGCCCGAAAGCGGGCTCTGCGTAGCGATCTTGATTACCTTAGCGTCCGGAGCCCCGCAGCCCGCGAGCAGGAGACCTACTACCGCCACGGCTATCATGACTAGAAAATACCGTTTCCTCATACACGTTCCTCCCGAAAGAAAATGAACAGGGTGTAGAAGCCTTTCGACGCGCGACGCGCGCAATTCAGGGTAGTCCAGCGAGCGCTTGAGATGGATGGTCTCTCGGTCTCCGGTAATCCTCCTTACGTTCGCTCAGTCTAGGGTACGTCCAAAGAGCCGTCAAGTTTTATTAGTTCCCCGAACCTTGTTGCGAGTATCGCATACAGCTATAAATAGCAATAAGCGTGCCATAAAGGGGTAACTCGATATATAATCGCATAAATTCAATTAAGATATAGACTTATACTTTCAGCATCAATAAATAACCGAGTTTTATGGACTATCAATTTTGAGATTTATCACATTTATGTAGGAATACAGCGGGGTTTTCTACCAATATGTAGGAGGCTATAGTGGAGGCGACAGGGGTGGAGATCGTTTAGCTCTTCTTTTGGTGACGCTGTCTCTGTACGCAGGTAGCGGTCTGATTCTGCGATTCGAGCTGCCTGCGCTCGTGGTATTCGAAGGCCTGGCGCCGCGCATCGCGTGAGCAAGCTCAAGCGCCGAACCTCAACCGCCCAATATTGTCGGCGGCCGAGATGGCGGCGCTAGGATCGAAAGGGTCGGTTCTAAGCAAGCCTGGGTCATCGACCAGGAAAAATGCGTGAATTGACGGCTCTTTCGTTCGGGAATACTATCCTTAACTATTCCCCGTGAATGGCCGTAAAGTCCCCAGGATTCCAGGTCATCACATGGACTCCGCACCGTTCCGAAGCCCAGAGCGTACTTCTTCCATAACTAAACGTAGAATCGAGATCATATTGAGCCCTGGCTGTTAGGTCCTGCACGCTGGGACTGCGACTTTTTAGTATTGATCGCAACACCCCCGCATCGGCGCTAGCAGGGCCGCCAAGTTTGCAAGCCAAGCTCTCAACGCGCCTAGATTCTGTCCTTCGCCAATGCAAGGGAATACTTCATGGGAGCGCTCGCCTCAAGGAACTAATTATCCCTTTAGCAAGCCCTGAAGTATAAAAGCCTTGGCGATGTCCCCAGACAGCCTGAGCTTTTTACGCATGTAGGCCGCCGTCGCGCTGAGCTTCCCGGCGAGAAGCAATTCGAGGTCGGAGCTTGCCATCCCGAGCGTCAGTTGAGGCCGAGCGCTGGCCTCGCCTGCAAGGGCTAAGCGCCCGCCCCGGACATCGATGATGAGGGTAAAGGCCCCTTCCAAGCCTAGCTCAAAACGATAAACGCCTGCTGCCTGGGCAAGGGACGCGGTTTTCGCCTTAGCAAGCCGCACAAGGAGGGTCTCGATAATCGCTGCCGGAGCCGGCGACAAGGGGAGAGGAGAGCTCGGCCCTTCCGTAGGCTCCGCCGGAATTCTAGCATCTCTCATCGCCCGTTCAAAGGGCGGACGGCCTGAGGCGGCGGGGAGCCAGGCGGGCCGTTGGCCAA
>JBFZES010000131.1:0-13139 GCA_041306725.1 Spirochaetaceae bacterium
GCCCAAGGAGCGGGCAGCCTCGCCGGCCTGGCCTTCTATGTGGGGCTGCCCGGGGACTACGACCACCGCTATATATTCCCCGCCTGCGAGGTGGCGGCCGGCGATTTTATCGTGCTCCACCTGCGGCCGCAGGGCATAGACGGCGAGCGGGACGAGCTGCTCGATAAAACGGCATCCGAGGGGCTGGACGCGACGGCCGGAGCCTGGGACTTCTGGTACCGCGCGGGCGGGGGAGCCTTGCCGGACAAGAATGGGGCCCTGAGCCTGTACGCAAGCCCCGGCGGCTCCGTCATGGACGCCCTGCTCTACAGCGACCGCGCCGCGGATTCGGATGAGCGCTATGGCGGCTTCGGCACTTCGGCCTTTCAGGCGCGGGCCTCGGCGCTTATCGAGGCGGGAGCCTGGCTTAAGGCGGCCGAGGCGGCGAGCCCGGCCGACTGCGCGTCATCCCTGGGCATAACGTCCACGAGGACCCTAAACCGAAGCTCCGATTCAAAAGACGGCGATGCCAGGGACGATTGGCATATAGCGCCCACGAGCGGCATAAGCCTAGGCAGGGCTAATGGCGATGAGGCCTATAGTCCATAAGAACAGCTGGGAAAACCCGGGGGAAGGAAGCCCCCCGGGCCGGGCTTTATACGAGATCCTTGAACATATTCTCGATTTCGTGCTTAGGCAGGGCGCCTACCTTTTGCTTGTAGGGCTTGCCGTCCTTGAATACGACGAGCGTAGGTATGGATATTATGTTAAATTTGCTGGCCAAGTCGGATTCGTTGTCCACGTTGACCTTGCCTATCTTTATCTTGCCGGCGTAGGTCTTGGCAAGCTCGTCTATGTGCGGCCCTATCATGCGGCAGGGCATGCACCACTCGGCCCAAAAATCCAGCAGCACGGGTACGGTCGATTGTTCCACTTCGGCGTCGAAGTTCGCCATGGTTATTTCCAAGCCTGCGCTCATTAGTTGGTTTCTCCTTCATGGCTACTGCAGCCTTGATAGAAAATAGCGCTTGTGCCGCGCTCTGTCAAACCCATACGGATAGTATTGAAGCAAGAGGCGCCCGGGTATATGATCAAGCCATGTTAGCCCTCTATTTACAGATATTCTTCACCATACTCATCGTCGTGGATCCCATAGGCATCGTGCCTATGTTTCTCTCCACGACCTCGCACATGCAGAAGGCGGAACGGCTCGCCGCCATGCGCAAGGCCATACTCGTATCCAGCGTCGTGCTGTCGATATTTATACTGGCGGGGCGCTTTATCCTAGGCTTTTTCGGCATAAGCCCCGGCGCTTTCTATATAGCGGGCGGGGTGATGTTCTTCCTGATAGCCATAGACATGCTCTTCGGCCAGCCTAAGCGCGCCAAGACCTCCAGCGATGAGTCGGAAGAGGACAGCAGTTCCGTGGCGGTATTCCCCTTGGCCATACCCATGATAGCGGGGCCGGGCACCGTCACCACTATCATGCTGTACGCCACCGGCCAATACACCTATCTGGAGATAACGGGCCTCCTGTTCGCGGCCGTGGCGCCGGTCTTGGCCATCATGTTCCTGGCCATGCGCTCGAGCGGCCTTATACTGAAAGTGCTGGGCAAGACCGGCGTGTCCGTCGTCGAGCGTATGATGGGGCTTATACTATCGGGCCTCTCCATACAGTTCGTGTACGACGGCCTTGAAAAATTGGGCTTGATACCCGGCCTCTAGGGGGCTACGATGGGCCATCATGCTCAAACGCTTCATCCGCTACTATAGTCCCTATAAAGGCTTATTGGCCGTAGACCTGGGTTCCGCGCTCTTGCTGGCGCTCTCCGACCTGGTGTTTCCCGCCGCCACCAAGCAGGTAATAGACGTGATCGTGCCGTCGGGCGACTATGCCAGGCTGGCGCGCTTCGCCTTGGCGCTCGCGGCCATGTACGCCCTGCGCGCCGGCCTCGAGTACGTAGTGGGTTTTTACGGCCACGTGCTGGGCGTGAACATACAGCGGGACCTGCGCCGCGACATATTCAAGCACCTGCAGACCCTCGACCTGCGCTTCTATGACGATACCAAGACCGGCCAGATCATGAGCCGCATCGTAGGCGACCTGTTTGACCTTGCCGAGATATCGCACCATCTGCCTGAGGATCTCCTGGCCGCCTCCGTGCGGCTCTTAGGCTCCCTGGCCGTCATGCTTATGCTCGAATGGCGGCTGGCCCTGGTGGTATTCGCCATCGTGCCGGTGCTGGCGCTGTTTTCATCGAGCTTCCGGGGCAAGTTCCGCAGGGCTTTCAAGCGCAACAAGGAGACTATGGCCGCCATCAACGAGCGCATAGAGGAGAGCATATCCGGCGTGCGCGTGGTGCGTGCCTTCGGCAACGAGGATTTCGAGTCGCGGCGCTTCGACGAGGGCAACGACCTGTTCAGGCAGTCCCGGGTACAATCGGTCAAGCACATAGGCATTTTCAATTCCGGGGTGGGGTTCCTGTCCAATGTCGGGCTCGTGGTGGTGCTCGCTGGCGGCGGCTACGCGGCCCTCAAGGGCAGCATAGGCCCGGGCGCCTACGCGGCCTTCGCCCTCTACGTTACCCGCTTCTTCCAGCCCCTCGATACCCTGGTGCGCTCCATGGAAATGTTCCAGGAGGGCGCCGCGGGCTTCGGGCGCTTCATCGAGATCATGGACACCAAGCCCTCGATAGTCGACGAGCCCGGCGCGCAGGCCCTGGCCAGCGTGCGCGGGGACGTTCGCTTCACGGACGTAGGCTTCCGCTATGGCGATGGCCGCGAGCGCGTGCTCCACAAGGTGAACCTGCGCGTGGCCCCCGGACAGACCGTAGCCATCGTGGGGCCGTCCGGGGCGGGCAAGACCACGCTCTGCTCGCTCATACCCCGCTTCTATGAAATCGAGGAAGGCTCCATAACCATAGACGGCATGGACCTGCGCCGCGCCACCATAGCATCGCTGCGGGCGGCGGTGGGCCTCGTGCAGCAGGACGTGTTCCTATTCTCCGGCAGCGTGCGCGATAATATAGCCTATGGCAGCCTGGACGCCGGCGACGAGCGCATAGAGCGCGCGGCGGCCTCGGCCAACGCCCTGTCCTTCATACGGGCGCTGCCCCAGGGCTTCGATACCCTCGTGGGCGAGCGCGGGGTCAAGCTTTCCGGCGGCCAGAAGCAGCGCGTGGCCATAGCCAGGATGTTCCTTAAGGACCCGCCCATACTGATACTGGACGAGGCCACGAGCTCGCTCGATACCATGAGCGAGCTGGCCATACGCCAATCGCTCGAGGAGCTGTCCAGGGGCAGGACCACCTTCATCATTGCCCACCGCCTGGCCACGATACGCCACGCCGCACGCATACTCGTGCTTACGGAAGAGGGCATAGTGGAGGAGGGCGGCCACGACGAGCTCGTGGAGAAGCGCGGCATATACTGGCAGCTCTATAACGCCCAGGTGGAAAGCCTCCTCGTGGGAGGCTCGGCATGAAGCTGCTCGCGCGCTATATGCGGCCCTATCTGGCGGCCGTCTTCGCGGTCATAGGCCTCGTGCTGGCCAGGGCCATGAGCGAGCTGGCCCTGCCCAGGATCATGGGGCTCATCGTCGACGGCGGCATAGCCGCCGGCAATGTGCCCTATATTCTGCGCCTAGGCCTGCTCATGCTGGCTATAAACCTGGTCGGCATGGCTTGCGCCTTCGGCTCGAGCTACTTAAGCGCTAAGGTATCGGTAGGCGTCGGCGCGGCCCTGCGCCGGGACCTGTTCGCCAAGGCGAGCGCGCTCGCGCCCGCGGACATGGACCGCTTCGGGGCTTCGAGCCTCATCACCCGCATAACCAACGACGCTGGCCAGGTGCAGAACCTGGCCATGATGTCGTTAAGGCTCATGCTCATGGCGCCCCTTATGATGGTGGGGGGCATCATCATGGCGCTAAGCCAGGACGCCCGCCTCTCCTCCATACTGGCGGTGGCCTTGCCGGTATTGGCCCTGCTCGTGGCGGCCTTCGGGCGCAGGGGCATGCCGCTCTTCAAGGCCATACAGGAAAAAACCGATGGCCTTAATCGCGTGACGCGCGAGAACCTGTCCGGCCTGCGGGTGATACGGGCCTTCAATCGCCGCGAGCGCGAGGAAGCGCGCTTCGGCGAGGCCAACCGCGACCTTGCCGATACCGCGGTGAGCGTGGCCAAGCTCATGGCCCTCCTTATGCCGCTCATCATGTTCCTCTTAAACCTCGCCATCGTCGTGGTGCTTTGGTTCGGCGCGCGCCGCGTAAACCTGGGCAGCATGCGCATAGGCTCCCTCATGGCCTTCGTGCAGTACTTAGGCCAGATACTATCGTCGCTGCTCATGGTGTCCATGCTCTTCATCATGATACCCCGCGCATCGGTATCCCTAAGCCGCCTGCGCGAGCTGCTCGACGCCGAAGAGAGCATACGCGACGATATGAGCCCCGTAAGCTTGGACGCGGCCCTGTCGGGCGGCCTCCGCCTGGAATTCGACGGGGTGAGCATGCGTTACCACGGCGCGGAGGCCCTCGCGCTTGAAGGCGTACGATTTTCCTGCGAGCCGGGCAAGCTCATAGCCGTCATAGGCGGCACGGGCTCGGGCAAGTCGAGCCTCTTAAAGCTGGCTTTGCGCTTCCACGACCCCGAAGCGGGAGCCGTGCGCCTAGGCGGCGTGGACCTGCGGCGCCTACGGCAGGCCGAGCTGCGCTCTATCATAGGCTATGTGCCGCAGAAGTCCTTCCTCTTCTCCAAAAGCGTTGCCTTGAACGTGGGCTACGGCAGCCCCGAAGCCGACGCTGCCCGCATACGGGAGGCGCTGGAGGCTGCCCAGGCGGCCGGCTTCGTGGCTGCCATGGCAGGCGGCGTAGACGCCGAGCTGGCGCGCGGGGGCACCACGGTATCGGGAGGGCAGCGCCAGAGGCTGGCCATGGCGCGCGCCTTGGCGCGGCGGCCGCTCATCTATCTCTTCGACGACAGCTTCTCCGCCCTGGATACCACGACAGAGTTTGCCCTGCGCGAAGCGCTTAAGGCCTATGCCAAGGATGCCATCGTGCTCATGGTTACCCAGCGCGTGCGCAGCGCCAAGGCCGCCGACCTTATCCTCGTGCTGGACGAAGGGCGCGTGGCGGGCTTAGGCAGCCACGATGAGCTTGCGGCGGGCAACGCCGTATACCGGGAGCTCCTAGGCTCCCAGGCCGAGGAGGGCCTGCGCCATGAGCGATAACGATAACGCTCGCGCCCAGGGCGGCGCGGCCCAGCCCCTCAAGGCCGGCGCCTTCCCCGGCAGGGCGGGCAGGGGCATGGGCGGCGGGCCAGGCGCCATGCTCGCCGCGCCGGTGGAAAAGGCCAAGGACGCCAAGGGCACGCTTAAGCGCCTGGCCCAGAGCCTAAAGCCGCGAAGGCTCCGCATAGCCCTCGTCGGCCTCATGGCCGCCTTCAGCACGGCCTTCACCATAGCCGCTCCCAAGCTCATGGGCCTGGGCATAGACGAGCTCTTCCGCGCCACGGTGGCCGGCGTAGGCTCGGTGGACTTCGCCTTCTTCGCGCGGGTGCTCGTTGGCCTGGCCGCGCTCTACGGCGCCGGCGCCTTTTTCAGCTTCCTAATGAATTACCTTATGGCCGGCGTGGCCCAGGAAAGCGCCTTCGAATTGCGCCGCGGCGTCATGGCTAAGCTCCACCGCCTGCCCATACGCTGGTTCGACGGGCATAGCCACGGCGACGTCTTAAGCAGGGTGAGCAATGACCTCGATCTCGTCGCCTCTACCCTGCAGCAGGGCCTTACGGAAATGCTCACCGCCGGCATAGCCATGCTAGGCGTGACGGCTATGATGCTCTTTATAAGCCCGCTGTTGACCGCGGTAACCATAGTCATCCTGCCGCTCAGCGTCATCATGACGCGTACCATAGCCAAACGCTCCCAGCGCTATTTCGTGCGCTACCAGAAAGTGTTGGGCGCCTTGAACGGCCACGTGGAAGAAACCATGAGCGGCCATCTCGTGGTCAAGGCCTTCGGCGGCGAGGCCGAGTCGTTGGCGGCCTTCGAGGCGCAGAACGGCGAACTGCTCGAATTGGGCCTCAAGGCCAATTTCATATCGGGCCTCGTTATGCCCCTCATGCATATCATCAGCAACCTAGGCTACATACTCATCGCGGTGGCGGGCGGCCTGCTCGTCAGCTCGCGCGCCATAAGCCTTGGCGATATACAGGCCTTTATCCAGTACGCCCGCCATTTCGGCCAGCCCATCGTGCAGCTGGCCCAGATAGCCAATGTCATACAGTCCACCATAGCCGCCGCCGAACGCGTGTACGAGATACTGGACGAGGCGGAGCAGAGCGCCGATCCCGTGCCCGGCCTGTATCCAAAGGAGCTGCGAGGCAGGGTGAGCATAGAGGGCCTGTCGTTCTCCTATAAGGACGACGAGCCGCTCATCGACAAGCTGTCGCTCGAGGTAAGCCCGGGGCAGTCCGTGGCCATCGTAGGTCCTACGGGAGCGGGCAAGACCACCCTCGTCAACCTGCTCATGCGCTTCTACGAGGCTAAGGGGGGAGCCATACGGGTGGACGGCGTGGACAGCCGCGACATGGGCCGCGAGCGCCTCCGCTCGGTATTCGGCATGGTCCTGCAGGATACCTGGCTCTTCAAGGGCAGCATACGGGACAACATAGCCTACGGCAAGGACGGGGCGAGCGAGGCCGATATACGGGCCGCGAGCCTGGCCGCCCAGGCCGACCACTTCATACGCACCCTGCCCGAGGGCTACGATACCGTGCTCAACGAAGAGGCCAGCAATCTTTCGGAGGGCCAGCGCCAGCTCATCACCATAGCCCGCGCCTTCCTGGCCGACCCGGCCATACTCATACTGGACGAGGCCACGAGCAGCGTCGATACCAGGACTGAAGTCCTTATACAGAAGGCCATGCGGGCCATACTCAAGGGCCGCACCAGCTTCGTCATTGCGCACCGCCTGTCCACCATACGGGACGCGGACCTCATCCTGGTCATGGACAGGGGCCGCATCGTGGAGCGCGGCAGCCACGATGAGCTCCTCAAGGCGGAAGGCTTTTATCATGGGCTGTACGCCAGCCAGTTCTCGTAGGGTCGAATAGCCTAGCGCGTAACGCTGTACCAGCGCACCACGCCCACCTTGTTGCGGGCGTCGCTATAGATCATGCCGCCGTTCCAGTAGTCCAGCGCGGCGAAGAGGCTGTTGCCCCCGTCGTCCGGCCCGCTCTTAGGCCCACGGTAGCTGGCTAGCTCTAGGAATGCGTCGAAATCCTCTTTATGGAGCGCCGTCTGCCGCCGGCGGTAGAAATCGTTCCACTCGTCCAGGTCGACGAAGCCTTCGCCCTCGTCCTCGATTATGAAGCGCACGCGCTTGCGCAGGTCATACCACACGCGGAGGAGCTTGCTTGGGTCGCTGCGGTTGCCGTGCTTAATGCCGTTCTTGATGATCTCCGACAGCTGCTGCTCGAGCAGCCCGTCTTCCAAGAATGCCTCCGGGCAATCCTTGAGCACTTCGGCGGCGTAGTCGCGTATGCGCTTGAAATCGCTGGGGAACTCTATATAGCGCATGCCCTGCGCGTCGAAGAGCTCGTTGCGCTCGTCTACGATCAGCTTCCGTACGATGAATTGGCTCATAGTCGCGCCGCGTCCCTTCTATCCTCTTTAATAAGGCTTATGACATTGCACAGGGTCAGGACCTTGCGCGGGGTTCCCATGAGGCCGGTAAAGCGCAGTTCGCACCCCCCTGCCTTGGCGGCCTGGAGCAGCTTTATGATGGCGCCTACGCCGGTGCTGTCGAGGTAGCGAAGCCCCGCGCAGTCGAAGCGGAGCCGCTTCGCGCCTGCGGCCAGTTTACCCGCCATGTCGCGCATAAAGGCCGGCGCGTTATAGAGGTCGCAGTCGCCTATAAGGGCGAATTCAAGAAAGCCGTCGGGCGCTGAGCCAAGGGGCTTCCATTCCAAACCGTGTTCCATGTAGGGCTCCATAACTCCGGATAGCCGCACTGTGGATTGCGACGGTAAGGAGGCTATGAGCGGAGGGTTTATATTCGGTTAAGGCTCGCCCTCGCCGATTACTGATAGATCCCTAACGAAAGGCTAACCGCGCGGCCCTAGTATCCATCCTATGCATAGCACCATGAATGGGGCGCTCCGCGAGCGCAGACCCGGCAGGCTTTATAGCTCATCGATATTAAAGGCCGCCAGGCTTTTCTGGACGGCTCCCGCCGGGCTATCCGCCACCGCGCTGGCCGATGAGCTGCGCGCGGCGCCCGATATCGCCGCGGTAGGCCTCGTGGACGCCGATGGCCGCGCCTTGGGCATAGTGCGGCGCGAACAGCTCTTCGGCATGCTCAGTAAGCCCTTCGGCCGGGAAATCCTGGGCAAGATGCCCGCCAGCGAGCTCATGGAAGCCTTTCCGGCCTTCGACGCCCATGAAGGGCTCTTTACCGTAGCCAACGCCTTCCTCGGCGACGATCCCGACCATGCGCCCGAGTTCAGCCTCCTTACGGATGAAGACGGCCATTTCCAGGGCGTGCTGTCGGCGCGCGACCTGTCCGCGTATTTGGCAACTATGACCCGCGAGGATATAGACCTGGCTGGCTCGCTGCAGGAGCGCCTCCTAAGCAGCAATGAGCTGGCGCAGGGCGAGGACTGGGCCATAGGCGCCTGGTCTCGGGCCGCCCGCGGGGTAGGGGGCGATTTCTGGTTCACGAAGGCAATGGATGACGGGCGCGTCTTTTTATCGCTCTGCGACGTATCGGGAAAAGGCGTAGCCGCCTCGCTCGTCGTGGCCATGGCCTGGGGCATGCTTAAGACCTATGACCTATCGCGCGGCCTCGTGCCCCTTATCAAGGGCTTGAACGACGCGCTTATAGCCAGCTTCCACCTGGAAAAATACCTGACGGGCTTCTTCGCTATCTATGACCCTAGCAGCAAGGTGCTCGAGCTTGCCGACATGGGCCACGCCCACGCGCTGGTATTCAGGGGAGCCAAGGCAAGGAAGCCCATACTGGGGCAAGCCAACCTTCCCGTGGGCATAGAGCCTACGCTTGAGCCGGGGCTCGTGCGCTGGCGCATGAAGGCCGGCGACCGGCTCCTCATCTACAGCGACGGCCTTACCGAGCAGGAAAACAGCGCGGGCAAGGAATTGGGGGAGAAGCGCCTCGCGCTTATCGCCGCGGAAGCGCTCGCGTCGGGGGAAAGCCTGGAAGAGGCGCTGGCCCTCGCCTTCGACCGCTATAGGGGCAAGACGCCACAGCAGGACGACGTCACCATGCTGAGCCTGGCGCTGCGCTAGCGCCGCGACGGCGCCGCGCCCGCCGTAGGCGCAGGGCTTAGCCTAGATGCCGGGGATTGGGCGTTTCCCGCACCCTCTTCAGCTGGTAGTCCTGCATGGCGGCGAACACTGAGAGCAGGCGCTCTTTGTCATCGTAGCGCTCGAGCCCGGCCGCCTCCAGCGCCAGCAAGAGCTCATGGATGGATTCTATGGTGGACAGGCACCAGTCCGCGGGCTGCTTCTTTATTATCCAGCGGCTCTTTTGCGCGGGGCTGAACATGAGCCGCGGCAGGGCCAGGAGCCCAGGGCTCGCGCGGAGCACGCTGCGGGAGCAGGACCAGGTGGCGTCTATGATGAAGACGACGAGCCGCCTGCCCGCGAGGAGCCCGGCGGGAAAGGCCTGGCTGCTCAGGTCGACCGCCGCTGCCCCGGGGTAGAGGAGCATGCAGAGCGAGCCTGGGTCGGCCAAGAGCTCTTGTACGCGGGCATTGCCGTCGAAAGCCAGCCCGGGGATGATTTCGGCGCCTTCAAGGTTGAGGCAGGCCAGCCTGCCGGTGTTGCATTTCTGGCGCCGCCACTCCTTCTCGTGCATAAGGAGCACGATCTTCGTGCTGAGGGGCAGAGGCGCTTCGTCCGGGCAGAGGCAGGAAGAGGCGGGACGGTTGCATACATAACACTTCTCTCGGGCCATGAGCCAGTCTATCCTAGGCGGCGCCGCCGGACCAAGGGGTAGCCGCGCGACTGTGGCGAGAGGGCGGGATGAACCCCTTTCATTAATTGAAAAGCCGTACTACTATGTCGCTCATAAATTAAGGCCGCCCCCGGCCTCACGGAGGAACATGATGAGCGTAGCTAAGATCTATATAGGCACCGACAGCGGGGCCACGACGAGCAAGGTAGGCGCGGTAAAGCTTGACGGCACGCCGGTAAGCACCAAGCTTTCCCAGAAGCCCACGGACGCGCACAAGGGCCGCGACGCCGTGCTCGACGGCTGGATGGCCGCGATAGAGGAATTCTTGGCGGAGAATCACTATGGCTGGGCCGACGTGGGCGGCGTGGGCCTGTCCATACCCGGGCCCTTCCTCGCTCCCGGCGTGCTTGGCGAGGCGGCGAATCTGCCCAAGGACATGGACGGCTGGAACGTGGCCGCCGATTACGCGGCGCGCCTTGGCGAAGCCGCCGGCAGGCCCATAAAGGTGAACGTTGGCAACGACGGCAACTACGGCGGCGTGGCGGAAGCCAGGCTCGTGCGCGGCGAGGGCAGGGGCACGGTGCTCATGCTGGCTCCCGGCTCCGGCCTTGGCGTGGCCTTCGTGGACGACCGCGGCCTGCCCCTGGACGGCGATTCGCTCGTGGGCATGGAAGGCGGGCATATGCCTTTGCCCCTGCAGCTCATGGGTATGCCGGTATTCAAATGCGGCTGCGGCCGCGACTGGGGCTGCGTCGAGGCCTACACTACCATATCGGGCCTGCCTCAGCTCCTTGCCGTCATGCTGGAGCGCCACCCCGAGCACCCCCTGGCAAGCTCTCCCGCGCCCATTAAGGAAAAGGTGCTGTCCCTGCGTACCCTCGCCCAGAAGGGCGACGCGCTGGCCAACGAAATCTTCGATTTTCAGGCTAAGGCCTTGGGCATACACGTAGCGAGCCTGGCCATGGCCGTCGATCCTGAATTCGTGGTCATAGGCGGCGGGCTTATGGACCCCGAAAGCACGACGGACGCCTTCCGCGCCCGTTACCTTAAGACCCTGGAAGAGGCGGCCAAGCCTTATCTCTGGCCGGCCCAGCGCAAGAAGATTAAGTACTCGGCGGCGCGCTTAGGCGAGCTGTCCCAGGCCATAGGCGCGGCCCTCGTCGCGCTGTACAGCGCATAGTGGATATAGCCCTCTATAGCCCCGAGGGCGTTAAGCCCTGGCTTGAATCGCTCTCGGCGGCCTTCGCTTCCATGCCTTCCCTTACGCCGCGTCCCGTTCTGCATGCTTGGCCGGGCGCTCCGGCCTGCGACTATGCCCTGCTCTGGCGGCCGCCCGCAGCCTTCTTCGCCGAGCAGACGGGGCTTAAGGCCGCCTTCGCGCTCGGGGCCGGCGTGGATTCGCTGCTTGCGGCGGAAGGCCTGCCTGTCGGCCTGCCGCTCTACCGCATAGAGGACGCGGGCATGGCCGACCAAATGGTCGAGTATGCCCTCTACGCCTGCCTCGAACGCCTGCGCGGCTTTGACCGCTATCGCGCGGAACAGGCCTCCCGTATATGGGGGCAGGGCCGCTATGCGGAGCGGAGCGAACTCAGAGTAGGCGTGTTGGGCTTGGGCATACTGGGCGGCGCGGTGGCCCGCGCCCTTTCGGATTTCGGCTTCAGCGTGAGCGCCTGGAGCAAAAGCCCCAAGGCCCTGCCCGGCATAGACTGCTATGCGGGCGCCGAGGGCCTTGAGCGTACCTTGTCGCGCGCCGAGCTGCTCATAGTCCTCCTGCCGCTCTGCCACGATACGGAGGGCCTCCTCAACGAGGCCAGGCTGAGCATGCTTCCCCAAGGCGCCTGGCTCGTAAACCTGGCCCGGGGCAGGCTCGTGGATGAAAAGGCTATGCTTGCCGCCTTGGAAGAAGGCCGTTTAGGACGGGCTATGCTCGACGTGTTCGAAGCTGAGCCCCTGCCGGCGGGCCATCCGCTCTGGTCTCATCCGCGGGTGAGCATGACGCCGCACATAGCGGCCATAACGCCGGAAGCGCGGGCGGCCAGGCAGATAGCGGCCGGCATAGCGGCCTTGGAAGAAGGCAGGCAGCCTACGGGCAGAGTGGACAGGCAGGCAGGCTACTGATCAGCCCTTGGCTATGAGTCCCCGCTTAAAAAGCTCGGTGGCTATAGCGCTTATCGCCTGCTGGGCTTCCTCGACGGCCGAAAATTCCACCGGTCCCGCCGTATCGAGGCGCACCTTCAGCTTCATGGCCGATTCGGCTCCCAGCGCGCTGAATACTTTGCCGCGTATCATGGGGCTTGCCCCCTTGAGCGCGAAAAAAATCGCATGCTGGTCGCTGGACTTGAGCACGAGCTTCATAGCGTCTATGTGCACATGCTCCAGCTCGTCAAAGCTGAAAACGCCGCCCCGCAACGCTTCCGCCGCGGCGGGATCCTCGGCGGCCAATTCTTTTTCAAGGCGCGCCCTGGCATAGATGTCCAAGCGTTCCGCTATGGTCGCGAATTGATCCGTCCCTATCGCGTTTCCGCTCAGGCTTAAGAAATTCGGGCCGCCTGATATGGCCTTAAGCTCGTCGACTAAAGGGGGCGGCAAAGCTTCGCCCCGCGACGCGGCGCGGGCAAGCGATACTTGGTCGCGCAATGACAGCCGGCAAACGATGTCGGCCCCGAGCTTAGCCATGTCAACGTTTTCCATAATGACTCCCTGCGAAGCGGTATGCTTTTACTATACCATAATCGGAGTATCCATGTTTTTAATAATGAAACTTGGCAAAAAAAAGCCGCCCGGCTAGGGGCGGCCTCGCTCGGATCTTATGATTTATCCGGGTATCGTATCGATAGATGGAGCTCGTCCAGCTGCTTTTGGTCCACCTCGTTCGGGCATTCGTGCGCCTCCTTACGGAGGCGCGTCGGCAAGGTATGGATTATATGCGCGGCCGGGCGGCCGCGCGGCGCCGCGAGTAATCTCGCGAAGAACCATAGGGGATAGGTTGAATGCCCTCACTCGGATCTTATGATTTGTCCGGGTATCGTATCGATAGATGGAGCTCGTCCAGCTGCTTTTGATCCACCTCGTTCGGGCATTCGTCCATTGGGGAGACGGCGAAGGAGTTCTTGGGGAAGGCTATGACTTCCTTGATGCTCGTTTCGCCGGCCATGAGCATGACCAGGCGGTCAAGGCCGGGAGCTATGCC
>JBFZES010000132.1:0-4030 GCA_041306725.1 Spirochaetaceae bacterium
GATCAGGTTGGTCCATACCTGGATAAGCTGATCGGGCGAGGCCAGCACGACGCAGCCCTGCCCGTACTCCCTCGTTAGGCTCACGCCGCCGTGAGCCGCGCTCAAGTAGAGGGCAAGGACGGTATCGATTTCCTCGTTAACGTCGATTAGGCGCCGTTCATGCGCCGATCCGGCGTCCACGTAGCTGCCCAAGGCGCGTATGACCGCGCTGGCCCGCTCTAGGGCAAGCTCGATGAGCCGGGCCGATTGGGCTATGCGCGCAAAGCCCTGCGCGTGGCGCACGAGCTCTAGCCCGCCAGGCAGAGCGTAAAGCGGCGCGTAGGATTCCCAGCGTTCCAAGAGGCCCATCTCGCCGAGCATTTCCGCGAGCTGGCGGCTCTCGGCATAGCCGCGCTCCTCCAGGGCCGCGGCTAGGTCCCTGCGCTTCTTGGCGCGGGAGCCCGCCATGGCCGCCGCCGATTTGGCATGCAGGAGGGCGTGCTGTACCATGTCCAGGAAGAGTTCCTTTTCCGCGTCGCCCAAGCGGCAGCCTATTTCAATGAAGGCCTGTATGTCCATGTCGACCGAGGCCCGTATATTGCCGCTCGCCGACGCCATGGCCGCAAGGGGGCTATTGACCTGGTGGGTAATGGCGCTGGCCAGCTGGCCTAAGGTGGCCAGCTTCTCGGAGAGCACGAGCCGCTCATGGGCGCTCTCAAGCTCTTGGGCCGACTTGCGCAGGGCGCTATTGGAAGCGCTGAGGGCTTCGTTTATAGCCTCGTTACGCACGAGGGCCCGCAGTATTATGCCGGTCCAGAAGCCTATGCCGCCGAACAGTATGGCGGCCAGGGTAAGCCAGGTACGCTGGAAGCCGGCTACATAGGTATAGGCTTCGGCCTCGGGCACCGTTACCATGACGGTCCAGAAGGAATCAAGGAAGCGCACGGACGCGTAATGCGCTATCTTTTTCACCTGCGTTACGCGCCGTTCGGCTATGGCGTCATAGTAGTACTCGCCTTCTCCCGAGCCTCCCTTGGCTATTTCCTCATAAAACCTGAGCATAGATGGCGAGCCCGCGCTCGTCTGCCGAACATTCATCCCGACATGGCCGGGTACCGGGCAATAGAGTTCAACCCCGTTCGCGTCGAAGAGTATGGCGTAGCCTGAGTCCCCTATCGCTATATCGGCGACGAAGCGGCTGGCTATGTCCTCAAAGGGTATGAGAAAGACCAGCCCGCCGTCGAATTCGCCGTAATCGCGCACGGGCACGGTAAGCGCCACCGCGTCATAGCCCTGCACGGCCGCAAAAACGCCGCTGAGCACGGCCCTCTGCGTATCGAGGAAACGCCGGTTATGGTCCTGTGCGGATACGTCGCGACCCGCTACCGAGGGATCGGGCCAGGACCATACGATGGTACCCTTCGCGTCGATGCGGGTAACGGCCCGCACGGAACCTATCTGTTCGCGGTAGTACGCCTTGAGCAAATCCTTGCCATTGTCATCCATGGCTATGACGCTCGGCACGGCGGAAAGGAATTCTAGGTCATGGTAGTGATAGGAGAGGTAGGCGCGTATGCCGTTGGCCGCCTGCTCGGCCAAGGCGCGGGCCTGGAAGCGCAGCCGGTCGAGCGCCTCGTTGCGGGTGGAGCGGTAGGCCAGGGCCATGGGCCAGGCGACGAGGCTTGAGGCCAGGAGAAAGGCCACGGTGGCTATGATGTAGGGCTTGCGTTTCTTCTTCATGGCTGACTTCGCCTTAAGCATAAGGCTCTGTGGCCCCGGCTTCAAGCGCCGGTTTGTATGGCGCGCAGGCACGAGGAGCCCGCGAGGGCGCCGGTGGCAAAGGCCGCCTGCAGGTTATAGCCGCCCGTATCGCCCACGAAATTCAATAGCTCGCCGGCACAGTAGAGCCCCGGTACGAGGAGCGAGGCCATCGTCTTAGGGTCGACCTCCTCAAGCGCGACGCCGCCCGCCGTGGCCATGGCCTCTTCCATGCCGCCAAGGGCGCGCAGCCGCAGGGGAAAGGCGCACGCGCACGCGCACAGCCCCTGCCTTGCCTCGCGGCCTAGCTCGGCCGCTTTGAGCTCCCCGCCGGAAGGAATATGGGATAAACGGCAAAACTCGTCGGCCATACTGCGCGTGAGCCCGAGCTCGGTAAGGATGCCGCGCAGCTGCCTTTTAGGCCCGGCCGCTACGAGGGCATCCAGCCGCCCTCGGAACTCATCTATAGACGCGTCGACGAAGCGCAGCTCCAGGGTATCGCCGGGGATCATATCGCCTGAGGCGTCCAGTATGAGCGGCCCCGACACGCCTTTATGGGTAATGAGAAGGTCTCCTTCGCGCTCGAAGAGCTTTTTGCCGCCGCGCCGCAGGCAGAGGCCAGCGCCTTTGAAGGAAAGGCCGGCCAGGCCGGCCAGGGCAAAATCCTCCGCGTAGGCCGGCGCGAGCGCGGGCCGCGGCTCGATAATGCGATGCCCAAGCGCCGCCGCTATAGCGTAGCCGTCCCCTGAGCTTCCGGTAGTAGGATAGGAAGCGCCCCCGGTGGCAAGGATCAGCCTGTCGGCGCGGTAAAGCTCCAGCGGCGCTTCAGGCGCTACGCCATTAAGCGCCCCACATTCGCCGCCTTCCGCGCCGCCCGACGCCTCCGCTCGCTCGGCTGCCAGGCTGAAGCCGTCGCCCTCGCGCAGGGCCGAGCGCAGCCTGCGGCCGCCGCGCACGGCCACGCCAAGGCGCTTAGCCTCGCTTAGGAGCAGGTCCAGCACCGAACTGGCCTTGCGGCTTAAGGGAAAATACTTGCCGTTGGCGTCCGCCTCGAATTCGAGGCCGCGGGCGGCGAACCAGGACAGGAGCTCCGTATTGGAGCAGGCGTAGAGCGCGGGCTTAAGGAATCTGGCCGCCTCTATGCGTTTACCCGCGCCCTTGGGGGCGTTTTCGCTAGCGAAGGCGGCCGAGCTGCCGTAATGGCCGAGCAAGTCCTCCACGGAGCCCTCATGGGTCAGGTTGCACTGCCCCGAACCGCTAAGGAGGAGCTTCCTGCACGGATGGGCCTTTTTTTCGAGTACCAGCACCTTTAGGGTGCCCGGCGCGGCTTCGGCGAAGCGCAGGGCGGCGAATATCCCGGCCGGACCGCCGCCTATAACGATGAGGTCGTAACGCTCTTGCTCGGCGGCGGGGGATATCATGAGCGCGATACTAATATCCTAAGGCGGCCGAGGTCAATCGCGGCCAAAAGAACAAATATCATTTGTAATTAACATGAAACTAATAGTACACTAATGGAACAAACCATAGGTATGGAGCTTTTTTAGGAGGCACTATGAAACGTTTCTTTGCTATAGCGGCCATGTTGCTGGCCGTCGCGTCGTTTGCTGTCGCGCAGAATTCGGTAAGCGCGTACACAACGCTTGAGGAGCCCCTGGCCAAGGCCCTCTTCACCCAGTTCGAGGCCGAGACCGGCATAAAGGTAAGCTTCGTGCGCTTGTCCGGCGGCGAGGCCATAGCCCGTATGGAGGCTGAAAAGGCTAACCCCCAGGCATCGATATGGGTGGGCGGCGTAGGCCTCGACCACATAACCGCCAAGCAGAAGGGCCTTACCTCCGTCTATAAATCCCGGGCCGCCAGCAAGACCGCGGCTGATTACAAAGACAAGGACGGCTACTGGGTAGGCCTATACGTGGGCCCTCTTACCTTCGTTACCAATATGACGCGCGCCAAGGAACTGGGCATAAGCCCGCCGAAAAGCTGGGCGGATCTATTGAAGCCCGAATACAAGGGCCTCATACGCATGGCCAACCCCAACACCTCGGGCACCGCCTACAACGTGATTACCACCCTGCGCTACGTATACAAGGGCGACGAACAGAAGGTATTCGACTACCTCAAGAAGCTCGACCTCAACATGGACCAGTACACCCGCTCCGGCTCCGCGCCTGGCAAGAGCGTGGCCATAGGCGAGATACCCATAGCCATAGTCTATGCCCATGATCAGGTCAAGCTCAGGGTAGAAGGCGCTCCCATTGAAATCCACGCGCCTAGCTAAGGCACGGGATTTGAG